>NZ_AKJR01000167.1:0-9989 GCF_000282235.1 Pseudomonas sp. GM24
GCCTGCTCGCGATAGCGGTGTACCGGTCAACATATGAGTCGACTGATACACCGCTATCGCGAGCAGGCTCACTCCTACAGGGGGGGGCGTTGCAGCTGGAATCAGCGGCGAGTCAGGGGCTGTGCGGTGAATTTGACGCCGGCCAGACCGTGTTTGATCAACGCGCGAATATTGCCGTGATCACTGCCCTCAGGCGTCGCCACTACCGAGCGATAATGCTCGCCGAACGCCAACAGCGCTTCTTCATCGCTCAGACCTTCGAGCAACGCCAGACCCAAAGTCTTGCACGAACCTTCGTTCTGTCCGGCGGCGTTTTCCACACCACCGTTGTTGAAGGCTTGCGGCTGATAATCGTAACCGGCGGCGATGAACGCCAGGGTGTCGGCGAAAGCGTGTTCGCCGCTTTTGAGGCTGGTGCGCAGGGTGTTCAGATCACTCATGGGTTTTTCCTTTGGCGAACGCCGCTTGCTGGTCGGCGTTGGCTTCTTGCTGATATTGGGCTTTCCACTCGGCGTATGGCATGCCGTAAACCACTTCGCGAGCATCGTCGAGGCTGACCTCGATCTGGCGCTCGTCGGCTTCGGCCTTGTACCACTTCGACAGGCAGTTGCGGCAGAACCCGGCGAGGTTCATCAGGTCGATGTTCTGTACGTCCTTGCGGCTGTCCAGGTGGGCGACCAGCCGGCGGAAGGCGGCGGCTTCGAGTTCGAGGCGTTGTTGCTCGGTCATGATGGGCTCTGTGCAGTCAATTCGTGGCGCGGATGATAAAAGTCTGACGGCCAATGCGCCAGACGCACTCAGCGGCTGGCGGCGAGTGTGATCGAAACCGACTCGGCAAATCGCAACGCATGGGGCTTGTCGACTTCGACTTCGGCGTACAGCACCGAACCGTTGCTCATCACCAGATCGAGCAATTCCTGAGTCAGGCGTTCAAGCAGCGCAAAGCGATTGCCCTCGACGTGGGCGATGATCGCTTTGGTGATCGTGCGGTAATTCAGTGCGTGATCAATGTCGTTGTCACGCACCGCTTCCTGCGCGGCATACAGAATGGTCAGGTTGATCAGCACATCCTGCTTGTTGAGGATTTCGTCCTCGTTGATCCCGATAAAGGTGCGCAAGCGCAGATCCTTGACCCGGATGCGCGCCATTCCCGGCTGAAGTTGTGGCATTTACTTGCTCCGTCCAATCAATTGCAGGAACTCCTGGCGGGTGTTGCTCGACTCGCGGAACGCGCCGAGCATGACCGAGGTGTTCATGGTCGAATTCTGTTTTTCGACACCGCGCATCATCATGCACATGTGTCTGGCCTCAATGACGACGGCGACGCCGGCAGCATCGGTGACCTGTTGCACCGCATCGGCAATTTGCCGGGTGAGGTTTTCCTGAATCTGCAGGCGCCGGGCGAACATGTCCACCAGTCGCGCGATTTTCGACAGGCCCAGCACCTTGCCTGTCGGAATATAAGCCACATGGGCCTTGCCGATGAAGGGCAACAGGTGATGTTCGCACAACGAGTACAACTCGATGTCGGCGACGATGATCATTTCGTCACTGTCCGAGGCAAACAGCGCGCCGTTAACAATCTCATCGACGCTCTGTTCGTAACCGTGACACAGGTATTGCATGGCCTTGGCCGCGCGCACTGGCGTATCGAGCAGTCCTTCGCGGTCGGGATCTTCACCGAGGCCGATGAGGATTTCGCGGTAGTTCTCGGGCAGTGAGCGGCTCATGGGCAGCCTCGCAGGCAGGTGTTATTTGACGTGCCTTCCGCCGTTGACGGTCAGGGTCGTACCGGTGACATAAGGGTTGTCGAGCAGATAGCGCAGGCTCTGATAGATCACTTCGCTGCCGGGCTCGATGCCCAGCGCGGATTTTGCCAGGGCCTTGGCGCGGTACGCCGCGTCGTCGTCGGGATTGAACAATAGCAGGGCTGGCGCGATGCCGTTGACCTTGATGGCCGGCGCATAGCGGGCGGCGAAGGACAGGGTCAGGCTGTCGAGCCCGGTCTTGGTCGCGCAATAGCCGATGTGCTTGCTGCTGCCTTTGCGGGTGACATCGTCGCTGATGTGGATGATGTCGGCGGGCGTCGAGCGTTGCAGCAATTCGCCACAGTGCAGGTTGATCAGATACGGTGCGAGCATGTGCAGATTGAACATGCGCGTGAAGGCTTCGGCCTCGCTGCCCGGAGTTTCGGCCAGCCATTCGGAAGCGTTGTGCACGATGGCGCGCAGGCTCTCGGTGTGGGTTTTCAGTGCTTCGATAAAGGCGAGAATTCCGGCCTCGCTGGAAAAGTCGGCGCACAGGCCGATGGCGCCCAGATCACGCAGCGTTTGCACGCCGGGGCGTTCGCTGCGGTAGGTGAAGATGACGCGATGGCCGTCTTCGAGTAACCGCTGCGCGCAATGCAGGCCGACACGCTGGCCGGCACCGGTGATGAGGATCGGAGCGGAAGAAAGGGTCATGAACGGCTCGCGTCGCGGCTGGAGCAAAAACTATAACAGCGACGAGCCTGAAAAGATCGCAGCCTTCGGCAGCTCCTACTCTGGTCTGTATTCAGTCCTGTAGGAGCTGTCGAGTGCAACGAGGCTGCGATCTTTAATGTTTCTGAGGTGCTGCCGAAACAGGCAGTCGCACCGGCGTGCTGTTCAGCCAGTTCGCCAGCAAGCGGGTCGACAGCGGAATAAAGAAGTAAACCATCAGTGGCGTCAGGCACGCCGTGCTGATCAGCACGCGCGGCAACAAACTCATGTCGGCAAGCAACGGGCCGAGGACAAAGTTGAACAGCAGTGACACTGGAAAGAACGCCAGCCAGATCGCGACGGCCTGCTTCCAGCGCGGTGGACGCTGACCGGCCGCGCCGAACCAGCCTTCGATACCGCTGACTCGATGCTCTTTCGGGTGGGCAAACAGATCGCTGCCACGGCTCAACCACGCGGTGCGGGACGCCGAATGTTCCCACGCATGCAGCGTGTGTTCGTCGGCAAAGCGGAAAATGATCTGGAATTCGTTGTCGCCGGGGGGCGGAGCGAGCACGCCAGAGCCCAGGTAACCGGGGAAATCAGTGGCCAGTTGTTCGCCTTCGCGCAGCCAGGCGATCAAATCCTGATAACGGCCGTCGGCGACGCGACGGGCAACCATCAGCGTGACGGGGGAAGTAGACATTTTGTATCTCCGTATTTCGAGTGCGTCACTCCGGGTAGGAATTTCGCCTGACGCAGGACCGGGGTAGAGGCCTGCGTTTTTCAGCAAGCAAGGATTATTCCGTTTTTTCGCGAATAAACCAGCGACTTTCGTCGCATTTCATCACTTGAAACCCAATGGGACATAAGCGTTAGAATGGGATCCAATTGAACCGACATGGAAGTTGAGCGCCATATGCCTGTGATCACCGACGCAAGCCCTGCTTTGGAGGCATCTGTTGCGCTCGAGCGCGCCGATCTGTTCCCGATCCGCGAGGTTGCGCGCCTCACCGGTGTAAACCCGGTGACCTTGCGCGCCTGGGAGCGACGCTATGGTTTGATTCAGCCGACACGCACCGAAAGCGGGCACCGGCTCTACTCGATGACCGATATCGAGCGCGTGCGCGGCATCGTTGACTGGATTGATCGTGGTGTTGCCGTGAGTAAAGTCGGCAAGATCCTGGCTAAAACCGAACCGAAGAAAGTGCTGGCGCACATCATCCCCGATGATTTGGTGCAAGCCGATTACCTGCAATGGCAGGAGCAGATCCAGCAGGCGGTGAGTGCGTTCGACGACCAGCAACTGGACCGCGTCTATGGTCAGATTTTCTCTTCATACTCATTGCCGGTGGTGTTTCAGGACATCCTCATGCCGCTGTGGCTGCAATTGCTGCAGCGCCAAGACGCTTTCGGGCAGACCAGCGAGTGGCTGTTCTTCGACGGGTTCCTGCGGGCGCGGGTGTTGCAACGGATCGTCATGCTGCGTGGCACTCAACCGCGCCGTGTGATCGTCAGCGCGCTGGCCGGGCAATGTCGAGAGCTGGAGTTGCTGGTGGCGGCGCTGTTTCTCAGCGACAGCAATTCCGGTGTTCGCGTGCTGACGACAGGTCAGCCGTTCGATGAGCTGACGTTGGTGTGCGAAAAGATCAAACCTGATGCACTGGTCCTGTTTTCCAATCACGCGCCCAGCACCGAATTGCCTCGACGTCTGAACCGGTTGGCGTTGAGCCTCGATTGTCAGTTGATGCTGGCGGGCGACGCTTCGGATCTGGCGCAGGACAGCCTGGCCGGATCCTCTGTTGCTTGTCTGGGCAATGAAGGGGCGAACATGCGTCAGCGCATGTTGCAATTTCTGGCCGGCAATCTGGATACCTGAAACTCAGGTGTGAAGGGCAGGATGCGTGAGGCGGTGTTGCTGCAGGATGAACTGGCGCAGACGTTCGGTTTCGTCGGTATCGGTCTGGCTCAACTCGTAGGCGTAGAACCCGCTTTCGGTTTCCCGTTCGAAATTACCGCGCAATGAAATCCGCTCGTAACCCGAAGGGCTGAACCACAACGCGAAATGCTTGGGCGGTTTGGTCTTGTTGCGCACTTCCAGCAGCACACCTTTGTGCGAAACCTCGTGTACCCACAACATTCCTGGCTGACCTTTGGCGTTTTCCAGGGCTACCGGCTCTTCGAGCGTCAAGCGCCATGGCCGTACCATCGGGCCGTCTTCGTAAATACTCGGCACGCCGAGGCGCAGATGCAGTGCGTGAAACTCATCTTCCACCAGGTGCAACGGGAAGGTCATCTGCTGGTTTTCGAAGTTGGCCTGAATGGTCACTTGCTCGTGCGCGGCCAGGCGCGTGAGCAAATCGCGGATCTGTGAACCGCCGTTAACCAGCAGACTCGACGTCGCATCCCGCACGTTCAGTTGCGGGTTGTGCTGCATGGTCTGGATGAAATCCAGCTCATCCTGAGTGAGGAGGGCGTCGCGCTGCATGGCTAACTCAAAAGATATAGTTACAAAGTCATTGGTGATTGTAGTTAATGACACTTAGTTCGCGATTTTGTTTTGACCGTTTGTCGCTTTCACCGTAGCCAGTTCGGCTTCGAGTGCGGCGACTTGCGCTTCCAGCTGCACCACGCGTTGCTGAGCCTTGACCTGAACAGTGACGTCCTTCTGCACGCCAACGAAATAAGTCTGCCCGTCATCGGCGTTTTTTACTGTGGAAAGCGACAGTTCATTCCAGAACGGCGTGCCGTCCTTGCGATAGTTGCGCAGGATTTCCCGGCACGAGCCGCCGTTATCCAGCGTTTCGCGAATCAGTTTCAGGCTGTCCTGATCTCGGTCTCCAGACTGCAGAAAGCGGCAGTCCTGATAGAGGATTTCCTCACTGGTGTAGCCGGTCAGTCGTTCAAAGGCCGGGTTCACATAGATCAGGATATCGTTCTGTTCACCTTCTTTTTCGGCGACCACGATGCCGTCGTTCGACGCGTTGATCACCATTTGCAACAAGCTGGCGTTGATCATCTTTGAATCCTTTCAGAGTTGTCAGTGGCTCGCATTCTAGAAGAACCGTAGGCGCTGTCTACTGGCCATTACCGCCAATTGAGATCCAATCGCAGCTTTGCGTCGGAGGCTGTTACTATCGCCGCTCTTTTTTTCAGTTTCAGGATCAGATTGATGAAAGTCGCCATCCTCTCCGGTTCGGTCTACGGCACCGCCGAAGAAGTCGCCCGCCACGCCCAGAACCTGTTGAAAGACGCTGGCTTTGAAACCTTCTACAACTCGCGCGCCAGCCTCGCCGACCTTCAGGCGTTTGGCCCCGAAGCGTTACTCGCGGTGACCTCAACCACCGGCATGGGCGAATTGCCCGACAACCTGCAACCGCTGTATTCGGCGATTCGCGACCAGTTGCCAGCCGCATGGCGCGGTTTGCCGGGCGCAGTGATTGCCTTGGGCGACGCCAGTTACGGCGACACCTTCTGCGGCGGTGGCGAGCAAATGCGAGAGCTGTTCGGCGAACTGGGTGTGCGTGAAGTGCAAGAAATGCTGCGCATCGACGCCAGCGAAAGCGTCACCCCGGAAACCGACGCCGAGCCTTGGCTGGCGCAGTTGATCGACACGCTCAAGGGTTGATCGCCCGCTCGCGCAGCAGGCTCAGCCACGCCTGTGCGGCTTTCGACAGATACGCACCGCGACGCCAGATAAACGCGATATCCCAACGCAGATAATCCGGCGCTCGCAAGGTCAGACGCACCACGCCTGGCCGCACCAGGCCGCGTGCAACCACGCTGGGCAACAGCACCACGCCTTGCCCGGCGGCCACCAGCGCCGCAAGAAAATCCGCCTGACCGCTGCGTCCGCCTTCCTTCGGCGTGAAGCCCAATTGCTGGCATGCCTGCAGCAAGCGGTCGTTGAGCACGAAGCTGCGTTGATAGAGCAGGAATGGCGTCTCGGCCAATTCTTCCAGGCCGATCTCACCCCGACCTGCCAGCGGATGATCTGCCGGCAGCAGGGCGTCGAGAGGCTCATCACAGAACGGCTGACAGTCGAATTGCGGATCCTTTGGTAACAGGCTGCCGCCCAACTCCAGTTCACCGCTGAGCACCGCTTGTTCAACATTGCGGCTGCCCCCCTCAAGCAACTGAATGTTGATATTCGGATAGCGTCGTCGGTATTCGGCAAACAGCCCGGCGAACAGCGCGTCACTGCCCAGCAGTGGCAGTCCGAGGCGCAGTTCTCCACGCACCAGATGACTCAGATCATCCAGTTCTGCGAGCAATTCATTGCGCAAGCGCAGCATGCTCTCGGCCCGTTGCAGCACCACGCCGCCCGCGGCGGTCAGGCGCAGTTGCGAACCGAGCCGTTCGAGCAATGGCGTGCCGAGGCTCTGTTCCAGTTGCGCGATTTGTTTGCTCACCGCTGACTGGCTGATGTGCAGGGTTTTTGCGGCTTGGGTGAAGCCGCCCTGATGCATGACTTCGACAAAACTGCGCAGCTGTTTGAGTTCCATAGCCTGATTCCATTTTGGAATGGTATTAAGTCTAACAATTCGCTTCGGGGATGGCAGCGCGCTTCGTAAAATATGCCCCTGTCAGGAGCAAAATCATGAACGTCGTCACCCTCAAACATCTGTCTCGTCTTCTCGCCGAACTCGCGGTATTGCTCGGCCTTTACCTGCTCGGTTGCCAAGTGGCGGCCTGGCTGGCGTGGCCGATTCCCGGTGGCGTAGTCGGCATGGCGCTGTTGCTGCTGGCATTTGCCTTTGGCTGGGTCAAACCGGCAGCCCTGCAACTGGGCGCGGGACTGCTGATGGCCGAGATGTTGTTGTTCTTCATCCCGGCGCTGATGAGTCTGCTCGACTACGGCGCGCTGTTGCGCAATGACGGCTGGCGGATCTTGTTGGTGATTGCCGCCAGCACCTTGATGGTGATGTTGGTAACGGCTTTCACAGTCGAGCTTGCCGTGCGCATGAGGCGGTCCCATGAAGCTTGAATGGATGCCGATGTTCTGGCTGGCCTTCACCCTGTTGGCGTACCTGTTCAGCCGCTGGTTGTATCGGCGCACCGGGCGCTACGTTTTGTCGCCACTGATTCTGGTGCCGGCGTTACTGCTGGCGCTCGCGGTGCCGTTGCACACGGCTTATGCCGAATACTCCAGCAATACCCACTGGCTGATGCTGGTGCTGGGCCCGGTCACCGTGGCTTTCGCCGTGCCGATCTGGCAGCAACGGCGCTTGCTGATGCGGCACTGGTCGGCACTGCTGTTGGGCATGGTTGCCGGCAGTGCTGCCTCGATCGGCACCTCGTTCGGGCTGGCCAGGGCGCTGGCGCTCGACAGTTCGGTGACGATGTCGCTGGTGCCGCGTTCGATCACCACACCGTTCGCCATGCCGCTGGCACAGAACCTGGGGGGCGTGCCGGAGTTGACGGCGGTTTTTGTAATGTTCACCGGGGTGTTTGGCGCGATGCTCGGCGGCGTGTTGTTGAAGTGGTTGCCGTTGCGCAGTGCTTTGGCCCGTGGTGCGTTGTTCGGGGTTGGCGCGCACGGTGCCGGGGTCAGCCGGGCCCATGAAGTCGGCGGCGAAGAAGGTTCTGTCGCCGGGCTGGTGATGGTGCTGACCGGATTGCTCAATCTGTTTGCCGCGCCTTTGTTGGCGTCGTTGCTTTGACATGGATCCAAGGAGTTTGCCTGGCTGACCCGCTCAGTCATCAAGCTGGCTGCTAATGCAACTACGCGATGCTCTGCGCCTGACTAGACTGCTGACACGTGCAGAACAATAAGAACGCAGAGGTGCATACAGTGAGCGTAGCCCCCGTCCAATCGTCCCTTAATGTCAAAGACCAGGTCAGTGCTGCGGAATGGCAGACCCGAGTCGATCTCGCCGCTTGTTATCGTTTGGTCGCCGCCCATGGCTGGGACGATCTGATCTTCACGCATATTTCCGCCAAGGTGCCGGGCACCGAAGATTTCCTGATCAACCCGTTCGGTCTGATGTTCCATGAGATCACCGCGTCGAGCCTGGTGAAAGTCGATCAGGCCGGCAACAAACTCATGGACAGCCCTTACGAGATCAACCCCGCCGGCTACACCATCCACAGCGCCGTGCACGAAGTGCGGCACGATGTGGTTTGCGTGCTGCATACGCACACCGCCTCAGGTGTCGCGGTATCGGCGCAAAAGCAGGGCGTGTTGCCAATCAGCCAGCAGTCGCTGTTCGTGCTGTCAAGCCTGGCGTATCACGCCTATGAAGGCGTGGCGCTGAACCATGAAGAGAAGGCGCGCCTTCAGGCGGATCTGGGCGAGAACAATTTCCTGATGCTGCACAACCACGGTCTGCTGACCTGTGGCGGCACCATCGCCGATACCTTTCTGATGATGTTTACCTTCCAGCGCGCGTGCGACATTCAGGTCATGGCGCAAACCGGTGGCGCGGAACTCATCGCTATCGAACCGCAGATTCTGGCAGGCGCCAAAGCGATGATCGCTGGCGTCACCAAAAGTGCTCAAGGCATGGGTGGCGCGCTGGCCTGGCCGGCGTTGCTGCGCAAACTCGATAAACAAGACCCCGGATATAAACTCTAATGCCTCTTGCCGAGATTCCTCTGTGTGTCTGGCGTAAACGCAGCCAGGCGTTTGTCTTTCGTGGCCAGCCGATTCGCTACTGGACGGCCGGGCAGGGTGAGCCGCTGTTGTTGATCCACGGCTTTCCGACTGCCAGTTGGGATTGGCACTACCTGTGGCAGCCACTGGCCCAGCGTTATCGGGTGATTGCCTGCGACATGCTCGGTTTTGGCGATTCGGCCAAACCGCTCAATCACACCTACAGCCTGCTGGAACAGGCTGACCTGCAACAGGCCTTGCTCGCGCATTTACAGGTCGAACAACCGGTGCATGTGCTGGCGCATGATTACGGTGACAGCGTTGCGCAAGAATTGCTTGCCCGACACTACGAAGACAAGATCGAGATCGCCAGTTGCGTGTTTCTCAACGGCGGATTGTTTCCGGAAACCCATCGCCCGGTGCTGATGCAAAAACTGCTGCTCAGTCCACTGGGCTGGATGATTGGCCGCGCGTTTACACGCGATGCTCTGGTGAAAAGCTTCCGGCAGATCTTCGGTCCGCAAACGCGTCCGAGCGAAAGCGAGCTGGACGATTTCTGGAGCCTGGTCGACAGCAATCGCGGGCCACGGATCATGCACAAATTGATCAGCTACATTCCCGAGCGCCGGGTGCAGCGTGATCGTTGGGTGAGCGCGATGCAGCGTGGCGAAATCCCTCTGAGGGTGATCGATGGCGAAGTCGATCCGATTTCCGGGGCGCACATGGTCGAGCGCTATCGCGAGTTGATCCCGGACGCGGACACGGTGCTGTTGCCGGGGATCGGTCACTATCCCCAGACCGAGGCGCCGGTGCAGGTGCTCAAGCACTATCTGGCGTTTCGCGATCGTTTTGTGCTGCCGCCGCGCAAAGTGGCCTGCTCCTGACAGATCAAAAGATCGCAGCCTTCGGCAGCTCCTACACAAATCCAATGTAGGAGC
>NZ_AKJR01000168.1:0-24036 GCF_000282235.1 Pseudomonas sp. GM24
AGCGAAACCGCCAGCCGCAACACCCAAAACAACGGATATTCACCCAAAACCCCAAGAGCATGGTCGGCCCAAAGGCCGCCAAGCCCAAAGCGATCTCAAGCCAGAATCACAAGAAAAAGACAAACCCCCGACAAATTTTCTACATCTTTTCTTTCATGATTTGTCGTGCTGATACGTCTTGTTTAAAGAGCGCAAAAAAACCTTTCCCGATCAGGCTCTGAAAAGGAGTAATCGCATGTACAACTCGCAACTACCAACGGACGGTAGCCAGGCCCCCAAAGGAGCTTCCATGAGCCCACACGCGAGCGATTTCGGGCAACGCGTCGAGCGTCACGGCAACGAACGCATCCGTTTGCTGCTGAAAAGTTTCGGGCTGCGCACCAGCCTGATTCGTCTGAAAGTCATTGATGCCCTGCTGGTCGCCGCACAAAGCGAGCGGCGTCTGGGTGTGCGCGGCGTCCACAGCCAATTGCTGGATCTGGATATCCCGCTGTCCTTTCTCAGTGTGCGCGAAGTGCTCAAGCGTCTATGCGCCGAAGGGGTGATCACCTTCAATGAAGACAAGAGCTACAGCCTGCATCCACAGGCTGCGGCAGTCCTCAACAACGATTGATGCGTGCGGCAAACGCCGTCAAGGCTTGACCTTGCGGCGCATGACGCCGTTGATCACCACCACGATCACTGCCACACCGATGGCGACGAACTGGAACGTCTTTTCCGAAATCATTCCTTGGTTTTGCAGCCAGGACAGGCCGAGCATGATCGCCAGGACCGACACGGCGATCAGAATCGAATAAATCAAGCGTTGCTTGTGGGTCATTGCGGCTTCCTGAAACGGTGAAATGTATCCGGTTTGTATCCGCTTGCATGCCATGCACATACCGTTCTACGGGGATGCGCCGCTGCAATCGGGGTCTCATGTTACAGCCGATGAAGAGTTTTGGCTTCATGACGGCGTAACCATGAGGAATTTTCAAAATGCTGCGTCGAATCACCTGGCTGATTCCCGTTCTTGCCCTGCTGACCCTGAGTGGCTGCATCATCTTCCCCCACGGCGGCTGGCATGACGATCACCACCGTTATTACCAGGGTGGCCCTGGTTATTACCAACATCGCTAGAACAGGATTGTTCGCCCTGCCCGCTTGCCCATGAACAGATTGAGGCAGGAACTCAACAAGCCCGATCAACTTAAAACAAAGCCCGCCCTGTTGCGGGCTTTTCTGCTTTTGCCAACGGCGGCTGCCGCGCAGTTGAAACTCACCTGATACGCAAAGCGGACTGGCTAAACAAGTTGCAAGCATTTGAAATCTAATGTCGCAGCAAAAGAATAGGTCACACCCGCCTCTGCAACTAGTCTCTGGCAACTTTCTTCTACTCTCTAACAGGGACGTTTATGCAGAGAACACTTATAAGAATCGGGCCGCGACAAGTACTAGGGTTTTGTTTGGCGCTGAGCGCTTTTGAACTTCTGACGTATATGGCAAGTGACTTGATCATGCCAGCCATGTTGGCCGTGACAACAGAACTTCAGGCCGACGTCAGACATGTTCCCCATGCGTTCAATCTGTATCTGATTGGCGGAGTCTGCCTGCAATGGCTGATTGGGCCGCTGTCCGATCAATGGGGCCGGCGGCGAGTACTGTTGATCGGCTGCGCATTGTTTGCAATCGCCTGCGCAAGTGCATTTGCCACCCAGCGCATTGAAACCTTCAATCTGCTGCGACTGTTGCAAGGCATGGGACTGGGTTTCGTGGTCGCGGTCAGTTATCCCGCTCTTCAGGAAGTATTCTGCGAGGCCGATGCGGTGCGTTTGATGGCGCTGCTCGGCAATATCGCCCTGCTTTCACCGCTGCTGGGGCCGCTACTGGGTATTGTCTTGCTGCAATGGCTGTCCTGGCGCGAGCTGTTTCTGGGCCTGGGTTTTGCCGCATCAATGGTCTGGCTGGGGCTTTTCGTCTGCATGCCGGAAACGGTCGGGGTCACTCGCCGCGATGGGCAAGTACAAGCCGCCGTGCCTTTTTCCTGGCGCCAGACCGGTCAACGCTACCGAGCTCTCTTGAGTAATCGTCGCTTCCTCGCTGCCAGTCTCGCACTGGGCCTCATGAGCCTGCCGCTGATCGCCTGGATCGGCCTGGCACCGTTGCTGCTGATGCAGCTGCTCGAGCTGATGCCGCTGGAATATGCCTTGTGGCAGATTCCGGTTTTTTCCGCCGTCATCACTGGCAATCTGATCCTCGACCGCTTGCTGGTTACGCATTCTTTATCCCGGTTGATCCGGTTGGCGCTTTGGCCTTTTTGTCTGGGCCTTGTGGCGTTGATTGCCTGCGCGCTGTCAGGTGCCGGACTGGGCGCAGTGGTTGCCAGTCTGGCGCTGTACGCGGTCGGGCTGGGAATGAGCAACGCTGCGCTGTATCGGCTGGCGCTGTTTGCCAGCGACGACAGCAAGGGGTTGGTTTCGGCGCTGGCAGGCATGATTTCGATTGCTGTGATGGGGCTCGGCGGCTCACTGATTGCCGGCATCGGCGGTGGCGCCCGCCTCGACCTCTTCGCACTCTGCGCCGCCCTCAGCGGCCTGATGTGCCTGCCCCTGTTGCACGGTTTGTTGCAACGCACACCTCCCGACTCCTCCACTGCTCAATAACGGACTATTGAATGAATCACTTCCCCGCCAGCGATGCGCTTTGCGCATTGCCACACCCCTATTGCCCGGATTCCGTGCCAGCAGGCCTGTTTGATCGGGCCATGACCGAGATCAGTCGTTTTCATTGCCAGCACACACCCGGCTACGAACATTGGCTGAGCGCCAACGGCCTCGATGTGAAGGATCTGGACAGCCTCGATGACTGGTCCCGGCTACCGCCGATTCTGGCCAATTTTTTCAAGCAGCAACTGTTACTCAGCCCCACCGGGGAGGATGCCCTGGAACTGACATCGTCCGGCACCAGCGGCCAAAAAAGCCGCATGCGCTATGACCCGCGCAGTCTGTCGGCCGCGCAGTTCATGGTTGAACGAATCTTTAGTCATTACGGTTGGCATTCAGCGGATACGCCGTGCAATTACCTGCTGCTGAGCTACGAACCGCGGGGCGCGATCACCCTGGGGACGTCCTACACCGACCAATTCCTCTGCCGCTTTGCGCCCGTCAACCGCGTTGTCTACGCCTTGCGCTGCAACGGCGATGGCCACCAGTTCGATGTGTTCGGGGTCATCGCGGCCCTGCAAGCGTTCGCCGAAGAAGGCCTGCCCGTGCGCATTTTCGGCTTCCCGGCGTTTCTTTGGCAGACCTTGCAGCAGATGCAGGCCACCGGCGTGCCTGCGCTGAAACTGCCGAGTGCTTCACTGGTGTTTTTCGGCGGGGGCTGGAAAACCCGATCCAGCGAGGAAGTTCCAAAACAACAACTGTATGGGCGCATCGCCCGGCAACTGGGCATCGAAGTGTCGCGGTGCCGCGACGGTTACGGCGCGGTCGAACATGCGGTGCCGTATATCGAATGTGCCCGGCATCATTTTCATGTCCCCGTTTACGCCAAGGCTTACGTGCGCAATCCGCAGGACTTTTCCATCCAGCCTTACGGTCAGCAGGGCTTGCTGGGATTCGTCTCGCCCTACATCTCGTCCAGCCCGGCGCACGCGGTGGTGATGAGCGATCTGGCGACGCTGCATCCCGGGTCGAGTTGTGATTGCGGCCTCGCCAGTGACTGGTTCGAACTGCAGGGTCGCGCAGGCACCACGGCCGGTAGAAGCTGTGCGATGGCCGCGTCCGAATTGCTGGGGGGACACTGACATGTACCTGATCAACGGAGAACTGCACGCAGATGTCGACCTCGATAACGCACTGGCGCTGTTGCAGCAGACATTGCCGCAACGACTGAGTACACCGCTGGACAGCGCCACCGTACTGACTGCCGCCGCACATTTTGCAGGGCAATTGCACAACGCCGAGCTGCCGCTGGACGATGAACAACGCCAGGTGCTGATCGACTTCTGTCAGCCGCACGCCCTGCAACACAAGCTTGAACGTGAACTGGGCGATCAGGCTGAATCGCTGCGACGTGTCGATTATCAGCATTCGCGCTTTGAGCGCTGGAGTCCGCTGGGACTGGTGGTCCACGTCACGCCAGCCAACGCGCCGCTGCTGGCGTGCTGCGCGCTGATTGAAAGTCTCTTGGCCGGCAACATCAACTGGCTACGGCCCAGCAGCAGTGACCAAGGCCTGACGGCGCGCCTGTTGCACACGCTGGTGCAATGCGACCCCAGCGGTGAGTTGCGCCATTACGTCGCGGTGTTACCGGTGGCGACCGCGCAGATCGGCCGTTTGTGCAAAATGGCCAACGGCGTTTCGGCGTGGGGTGGCGAAGCGGCGCTGCAGGCGATCCGCCAACAGTTGCCGCCCGGATGTCGCTGGATCGACTGGGGGCACCGCATCAGTTTTGCCTACCTGACGCCGCAAGCGGCCTCGCCACAGGCACTGGACGCGCTGGTCGATGAGGTCTGCCGACTGGATCAGCAAGCCTGCTCCAGCCCGCAATGGTTGTTGGTCGATAGCGACGACCCCGCTGTTCTACAAGCAATCGGCAACGAATTGGCCAAGGCGTTCGAGCGCCGCGCCGGACAATGGCCGGCACTGATCCCGACGGTTCAAGAAGCCAGCGAAATCACCACCCGCACCCTGATGACACGTCTGAGCCAGAGTTTTTCCGCAGTGACGGCGCAGGTCTGGAGCGCACCGGGATGGCGAGTGATCTGGAGCCATGATCAGTTGCTTGCGCCCTCGCCGCTGTTTCGCACGGTGCTGCTCAAACCCCTGCCGCGTGCGCGACTGACGCAAAACCTGCTGCCTTGGCGCAACGTTTTACAGAGCTGCGCACTGATGTGCGACGAAGCGCAGATCGGTGCATTGTCGCGAACATTGATTGCCGCCGGCGTCAGCCGAATTGCGCCCATTGATGCAATCCATGATGGCTACGATGGCGAACCCCACGACGGCGTCTATGCACTGCAACGTCTGAGCCGGCGGGTGTCGGTCAGCGTCGCACCGACGCAGTTGCCCACCCACATGACCCTCGACCGTCCAGCTTGCAAGCCGACGCTGGCGGGCCTGGCGATCACCGACAAAGCAGCGTTTATCGCGCGGCCGACGACAGCAGCGGCGCAACTGTTTTTCCGCTCTGGCGGCAGCAGCGGCACACCGGCGCTGGCGGGATATAGCTACCGCGATTTTCAACGGCAAATACGCGCAACGGCCGACGGGTTGTTTGCGGCGGGTCTCGATCCGAGCCGCGACAAGGTGATGAACCTGTTCTTCAGTGGCGGTTTGTACGGCGGCTTCTTCAGCTTTGCCAAAGTGCTGGAAACATTGGGGGCCAGCCACCTGCCAATGGGTGCTCCCGCCGACGATGACTACGGCGATATTGCACAAGTCATCATCGAACAACAGGTCACCGTACTGATCGGCATGCCCAGCTCCCTGCATCGCTTGTTCCTCAACGAACAGCAGCGTCTGAGCCGTTATGGCGCCATCGAAAAAGTCTTTCTCGGCGGTGAACACATCAGTGAGCAGTGCCGCGAACTGTTGCAGCGCTGTGGCGTTGCCAGCATCCGCTCGGCGGTGTACGGCAGTGTCGATGCCGGCCCCTGCGGACATGCCTGCGCCGCGACCGGTGATGGCGTGTTTCATCTGATGGACGCGATCCAGCATCTGGAAATCGTCGCGCTGGAGGAGGACGTGCCTGTCGTTGGCAATGAAATCGGCCGTTTACTGTTCACTTCCAAAGCCCGCGAAGGTCAGCAGGTACAGCGTTATGAGGTCGGCGACACAGGGCGCTGGTTGCCCGGCGATTGCGCGTGCGGGCTGAGTTCCCCGCGGTTCGAGCTGCTGCAACGGCACGGCAGGCTGCTGCGTATCGGTAGCGATTTCATCTGCCTGAACGAACTCGGCAGACACCTGCAAGCACCGTTTCAGTTGCACCTCGATCACGCCCCTGACGGCCTCGAACGCCTGCTGGTTCGCAGCCCCGCTGCCCCCGCCGACCTCCTCCTCCGACTGGAAGGCTACGCGACGCTGACGAGCCTTGTGCGAGCCGGGCTGCTCACGGTGCAAACGCAAACCTGCGAGACGCAACAGTTCGACAGAAACAGGCATAGCGGAAAGATACCGGCAGTGGTCGACGCTCGCCGCTGAAAGTCCAACTTCGTCCATGACCAGAACAATTAAAGAGCCCCCCATGAACACAACACTTGAACTGAGCAAGTTGCTCGCCTTCGCCCGCGAACACTCAACGTATTACGCCAGACATTGGCAAGACCTTGCGCCGCAGATCAGCACACTGGATCAACTTCCGCCGATTGATCCGCAACAATACTGGGCCAGCAGCAATAACCTCGATCAATGGCCAGTACTGACTTCAGCGGTTGAACGCGCACTCGTGTTCAAGACCGGTGGAACCACCAGCGCGGGTAAACTTTCGGTATTCACCCGTGAGGAGTGGCAGACACTTGTGCGCGACTTCGGTCGCCATCTCGCGAGCCAACTCAATCCGGGAGACCGGGTTGCAAATCTGTTTTTTGTCGGCGATCTGTATGCCAGTTTCATCTTTATCCACGACGCGTTGGCACACGAAACGTCGGGTATTACCGAATACCCCTTCACCGGCGACGTCGACTTTACACTGCTGACTGACTCTATCCGCCAGCACCGAATCAATGTGCTGGCCGGCGTGCCTGCGCAATTGCTGACGTTCGCCAGCGTGCTGGAGCGCCAGGGGCAAACCTTGGCCGAGGTCGAAAGCGTGCTTTACGGCGGCGAGAGCCTGTTCGCCGGGCAATTGCAGATGTTGCACAGAGTGTTCCCCAACGCATGGATCGCCTCCATCGGCTACGCCAGTGTCGACGCGGGGTTCATCGGCGCCACAAGCCGCGATTGTGCCTTGGGCGAACACCGCATGCTCGCCAGCCACAGCGTGCTGGAAATTATCGATGAACACACCGGTGAAGTGATTGAAGAATGCGATCGCACCGGACGCCTGCTGATCACCAACCTCACCCGCCGGCTTATGCCATTGATCCGCTATCCCGTGGGTGATCTCGCCTGCTGGCGAGAGCCGGCCACGGCGAGCATGCGCAAGTTTGCCTTGATGGGTCGCAGCATGAGCAGTCAGCGCGTACGGGTCAGCAGCCTGACCCTGCTGATCGACGACATCGACACAATCATTCAGCGCAACACGGTCAGCGACGACTGGCAACTGGTGATCAGCCAATCGGCAAACGTCGATATCGTGTGTCTGAAATGGGTGCCCGAGGTGTTGAAACCCGAAACGACTCAGGCCAGCACAGCCTTGCACAACGCCTTGATCGAGCGTTATCCGCTGATCGCACAACTCTGCGCTGATGGCCAGCTTGAGCTGCAGGTCGCCTATTGCACAGCCGATGAGCTCGCTCGTCATCCGCGCTCCGGCAAACGCCAACGCGTCGTCGACCTTCGCGACTACGCCGCCCCACGTCCGGAGCAACGCCCATGGACAACGTGACGCTGCGCAGCTATCGCCGCTCCGATGCCGGAGCCGTCAGCCGTTTGTTCCGGGAAATCTATGGCGACCATTACGTACAGCCACACGTGTATTTGCCGTTGATGATCAACCAGAACCATGGCGATGGGAGATGGCATTCACTGGTGGCGGAATCCGGAAAAAAAATCCTCGGCCACGCCACGTTGTGCAGAAACGCGGGATCGCATACGGCAGAACTGGCGTTGAGCGTGGTCCATCCGTCGACCCGCGGGCAGAACATCGCCACCCAGTTGGGCATTCGATTGTTGATCCATGCGCAGGCGCTGGGTTGCCATGGTGTAACCATCAAACAGGTGACGCAGCACGCCTATACCCAACGCATGGCTGACCGGCTCGGCTTTTGCAGCAGTGGGTTATTGCTCGACTATGTGCCCTCGCCGTTTGGCGAAGCACTGCCGGAGTCGATTGTCATCGGCTACACCCCTATCGATGGCTACCGCCGCCCGCTCCCGGCATTGCCGTGGCCACAAAGCTGTCGCGAATTCATGGAGCATTTGTGCGAGGTACACGGGGTGCAGGAAAAAGAAGCACCTTGGGTGGGGCCGCCGATGCAGATCGAACACGCTTTCGGGCGTTATGACGTGGTGCTGAAGAAACTCGACGCCGGCTTGCTTCAACAGCTACGACGACTGCCTGAACACTGGATGGTCTCGATCAGACTCAGGCTGGCAACCGGTTTCGCCAGCGCCGTGGACAGCCTCTCGGCAATGGGCTTCGTCTTCACCGGGATTGCCCCGAATGAACGGGGCGCTGGATGGTTGGCGTTGTTTCATCGGGGCTATTGCGCCCGATCGCTGGAGCTGCGCTGCCCACACCTGCAACGACTGCATAATCAGGCTCAACAACACGTCGCAGCACGCTGAAGCGAGGCGTTGCCGGGTTCTTGCACATCAACCAGCCCGTTCAAGCGCTGAGCGGGCTAAACGGTCAGCCTCAAGCTTTGGCTTTGACACCTTCATCGACCGGTTTCGCGGCGTTGCCTTCACCGTAGGTCTTGAGGTTCTGCAGAACATAGATCGCTTTCTTGAACTCTGGAATCAGACTCTGGCCGTAAGCGTTGCCATTGAGGCCATTGTTCTGAATGGCGTCGAGCTGGGTCGCGAAATACTCCAGGGCGTTGAATTTGGCATCGATATCTTTGGTCACGCCAAAACGGTCGAACTTGTCACCGGCGTTCTTCAAGGTAAACGAAGTGATCTCTGAGATCAGCCCGCGGCTGCGCAGCATCTCGCTCAGATTTCCCAATTGTTTTACCGAAACATTCGCAGGATCAAAGCCCTTGATGGCCTTGCGCATGCCCTGCTTGTCCATTTCAGCGGTATTCAGCGCGGTGGGATTGGTGCCGACCTTGGTCAGCATCTGCTGCACTTTGATGCTCTGGGCCACTTGTTTTTTCGCGCCGGTGTTACGAACCATAACGCCTGCTTTGCTCTCCCAGCCGCCGACAATACCGATCGTCATGAGAAGACTCCCTGTGAAATGAACATAAAAAATATCCGTGTTGAACGGCATTAATGGGCGCGAGTATCGGCGGGCGAACTGATGGCACCAACCTCTTTCTGCACTTTTTTACAATTCTCGTACATTCTCGATACAAAAGCGCAACGCCCCGCAAAACCTGACCCAGAGCTGTCATCACAATGAAATGAAAATGGCTTTTTCAACCAGTCGCAGGCGATGACCAGCGCTTGTGTATCGAACCCGATACCGACCAGTCATCGGCGCCCAGGTTTTTTAGGACGCAAGTACCTAAAGCTTCCCGTCGCAACGACGATACGCTGTGAATACCCGCACTGTTTTATCCCTGCCCCTAATAAGAAACGCTGCTCAAGGACCGGTCTCCATGCCCGCATTCCGCACTATTCAGGCTCGCTACACGCTGTTTCTGGTTCTGTTCATCCTGCTGTTGTCGGTGTTGACCGTGGTCGGCATCAGCCAACTCGTCGCCCCCAAGCTGCGTCATACAGAAGAACAAGTCGTCCTCAACCGCATTGCCGAAGTCGCCGAGCAGATTCAGGGCGAGTTGAACAAAGTGCAGGCGCAACAGCGCAGCATCACCCAGACCATCCCGCTGCTCGACAGCGCCGCCATCGACACAGTGCTGCCAGGTCTGGTCGATCAGTACGCAGAGCTGAAAGTATTCGGCGGCGGGATCTGGCCTTTGCCGGGGCAACGTGAAGCCGGGCGCAACAAATTCAGCACGTTCTGGCACCGCGATGCCTCGGGCAAACTGGCGGTGAATACATTCTGGAACAGTGACGCAGCCCCCAACTATTACGACCAGAGCTGGTACAAGGGCGGCATGGCCACACCGCGTGGCCAATGCGCCTGGGCGGCGGCTTACAAGGATGACGCCAGCGCCGAGCCGCGCACCAACTGCGCCATGGCCATCCAGAAAAACGGTAGCGCGTGGGGCGTGTCGACCATTGACGTCACCCTCGGCTTCTTCAACGATCTAGTGGCGCGCAAGGAAAAAGACCTCAACGCCGAAATGCTGATCATTGAAGCCGACGGCAAGATCATCAGTAACAGCTCGCGCATCAGTGGCCAGATCGTGCTGAAGAACATCAGCGAACTGGCCGGCACGTCGACCTTCGCCAGCCAGGTCAAAGCCGCGTTGCAGAACCGCGATCAGGCGCAGCGCATCGAGTTCGATAACAACGGCGAAGCCAGCACCTTCTTCATGCGCCCGATTGAAGGCACGCCGTGGTTCCTCGCCAGCGCCCTGCCAACGAAAATGCTCACGGCCCAGCGTGATGACGTCCTCAGCACCCTGAGCCTGTTGCAGATTCCGCTGGTGATTCTGCTGGTGCTGCTGCAGGTCTACGCGATTCGCCAATTGGTGCAGCGCATGAAAGCGTTGAAAGCCAACATCGATTTGCTCTCCAGCGGCGATGCCGACCTGACCCGGCGCATTACCATTCGCGCTGAAGATGAACTCGGCGCCATCGGTCACTCGGTCAACACCTTTATTGCCTACCTGCAAAACATGATCGGCGAAGTTACCCAAGCCACCGGCGCCATGGCATCGAGCCTCGACAACCTGCAACGCACCTCGGCGCACACCAGCCAGATCCTGCTGCGTCACGCCTCGGAAACCGATCAGACCGTTACCGCTATCACCGAGATGAGTTCGACAGCAGAAAGCGTTGCGCAGAATGCCGCCGAAACCGCCGCATTCACCCAGCGCGCCAATGAAAACGCCGACCGTTCCCGCGTGGTCGTGGGCGAAGCGACCAACAGCGTGGTGGCGCTGATCGATGAAGTGGCCAGCGCTACGCACAAAGTTGAAAACATGCAGCAGGACGCTCAGCGCATCACTGAAATCCTCGGGGTGATCGGTGCAATTGCCGGGCAGACCAACCTGTTGGCGCTCAACGCCGCAATCGAAGCAGCTCGCGCCGGTGAACAGGGCCGCGGGTTTGCCGTGGTTGCCGATGAAGTCCGCGCCCTCGCCGCACGCACGCAGGCGAGCACCTCGGAAATCAACGAGATGTTGACGCGTCTGACGCAAGGCGTGAGCTCGTCGGTCAGCGCCATGGAAAACACCCAGGCCAGTTGCCAGTCGGCTGCCGACGCCACTGCAAGGGTCAATTCCGGTCTGGATGAAATGGCCGGTTCGGTCAGCCACATCAACAGCCTCAGCACGCAGATCGCCACTGCCGCCGAGCAGCAAAGCGCCGTGACCGAAGAGATCAACCGCAGCATGGTGCAGATCCGTCACATGGTCGATGAGCTGGTGCAGAGCGGCAAAGCCAGCGAACTGAATACCCATCAGTTACTCGAAGCCAACAGCCGGGTGAGCGCGATCATGGGGCGCTTCAAAGTCCGCTGATTCATGCAGGAATTTCTGCAAACCAGATAACCCCTGTGGGAGCGAGCCTGCTCGCGAAAGCGTCCTTTCAGTCACTGCATCCAGTGCCTGACACACTGCCTTCGTGAGCAGGCTCGCTCCCACAAGGTTCGACGGTGTTCACACAATTGCCACCTGACAACTTTGTCATCTCGCGCTCAGCAACCTGTCAGCCTTGATCTACGATCATCCTGCCAGCCCGTCTCGCAACAACTGGAAACATTGCGTTGATGCCAGGCGGCAAAAACCGGTCAAAATGCGTTCTTTTTGATCGTCACCCGAGCCGAGAATCCGCTATGCGTACCCACCTGCGTCTGGTCGCCCTGAGCGCCCTGTTCATTTCCTCCCTGGCGCAAGCCGCCGATCTGATCCCCATCGAAGTCCATCGTGACGCCAATTGCGGCTGCTGCAAAAAATGGATCAGCCACCTCGAAGCCAACGGTTTCAAGGTCGAAGACCACGTCGAAAGCGACATGAGCAGCTTCAAGCAACAACATGGCGTACCGCCGCGCCTGGCGTCGTGCCACACCGCAATCATCAACGGCAAATTCGTCGAGGGTCATGTGCCGGCAGAACAAGTGCTGGCCCTGAGCAAGCGTGACGACCTGCTCGGCGTCGCCGCACCGGGTATGCCGATGGGTTCGCCGGGCATGGAAATGGACGGCATGAGCGATGCTTATCAGGTTATCGGCCTGAAGAAGAATGGCGCTGACGTCGTCGTGGCGGACTACCCGGCCCATTGATCGGCGCCGCCTACTTCGGGCTGTTCTTTGCCGCGTTCGGTGCAGCGACCCTGTTGCCGCTGCAGTCCGAGGCATTGCTGGTCGGTTTGATCGTCAGCGAACGCTACTGGCTGTGGGGTCTGCTCGCCGTGGCGACGCTGGGCAACGTACTCGGTTCGCTGGTCAACTGGTGGCTGGGCCGTGGCATCGAGCGCTTTCAGGATCGGCGCTGGTTTCCGGTCAGCCCCGCGCACATGGCCCGGGCGCGCAAACACTATGAGCGTTACGGCCACTGGTCGTTGCTGCTGAGCTGGTTGCCGATCGTTGGCGATCCGCTGACACTGATTGCCGGCGTCATGCGTGAACCGCTCGGGCGGTTTTTATTGATCGTTACCCTGGCCAAAGCTGCACGCTATGGTGTGCTGGCCTTGCTGACGCTGGGCTGGCTGGGTTGAACGATCAGGCGCGGTGATTGCCTGTGTTTAACGTCGACATAATCCAGTCATTCCAGCATCGGCCGATTTCAAACGGAGTTTGACCTTATGTCTGTCATGTTTTCCCGTTGGCTACCCGGCCTGTTTCTTTGCGCCGCCCTGCCCCTGTCGGCACAGGCCGCAACGCCAAGCGAAGCCGCGCCGGAGGGCCCGGCCTATGGCCCGGAGCTGCAAGGCTTCGAATACCCTTACACGCTTAAACACTTTGCCTTTCAGTCCCAGGGTAAATCCCTGCAGATGGGTTACATGGACGTCGCCGCTCACGGCAAGGCCAATGGCCGCACCGTGGTGCTGATGCATGGCAAGAATTTTTGCGCAGCCACCTGGGACAGTTCGATCAAGGCCTTGAGCGAGTCCGGTTACCGGGTGATCGCGCCGGATCAGATCGGCTTCTGCACCTCGAGCAAACCCGACAATTATCAGTACAGCTTCCAGCAACTGGCGACCAACACTCAGCAGTTGCTCAAAGCGCTGGGCATTCAAAAAGCCACCCTGCTCGGCCACTCCACCGGCGGCATGCTCGCCACCCGTTACGCCTTGCTGTTTCCCGAGCAGGTCGAGCAACTGGCACTGGTCAACCCGATCGGTCTGGAAGACTGGAAGGCCCTCGGCGTGCCCTATCGCACCGTGGATCAGTGGTATCAGCGCGAGCTGAAAGTCAGCGCCCAGGGCATTCGCGACTATGAGCGCACCACCTATTACGACGGCCGCTGGAAACCGGAATTCGACCGTTGGGTAGACATGCTCGCCGGCCTGAGCAAAGGCCCGGGCAAGACGCAAGTGGCGTGGAACTCGGCGCTGATTTACGACATGATTTTCACCCAGCCGGTGTACTACGAGTTCAAGGACTTGAAGATGCCGACCCTGCTGCTGATCGGCACCTCAGACACCACAGCCATCGGCAAGGACCTCGCACCGCCTGAGGTGAAGGCGAAAATCGGCCACTATGAGGTGCTTGGCAAACAGGTTGCCAAGCTGATCCCGCAGTCGACGCTGGTGGAGTTTCCCGGCATGGGCCACGCGCCACAAATGGAAGAACCGGCGCAGTTCCACAAGGCCCTGCTCGACTGGCTGAATACATCCAATCCCGTGCGTTGATGAGGTAAGGCTGATGGCGGTGCAGATTGCAGTGATCGATGACTGGCAGGACGTGGCCCGCGACGTGGTCGACTGGTCAGTGCTCGATAGCCTCGGTGAAGTGACCTTTGAACACGATTACCCGGCCGACAACGCCACACTGGCCGAACGGCTGGGCCGCTACCAGGTAATTTGCGTGATGCGCGAGCGCACGCGGTTCGACGAAGACTTGCTCAAGCGTTTGCCCAATCTCAAGTTGCTGGTCACCGGCGGCATGCGCAACGCAGCGCTGGATATGCAAGCGGCCGCCAGGCTGGGGATCAAGGTCTGCGGCACCGACAGTTACAAGCACGCCGCCCCGGAGTTGACCTGGGCGCTGATCATGGCGGCCACGCGCAATCTGGTGAATGAGGCGAATGCCCTGCGCGCCGGTCATTGGCAGCAAGGACTGGGCGGCGATCTGCATGGCAAGACCCTCGGCATTCTCGGTCTCGGCAGTATTGGCCAGCGCGTTGCGCAGTTCGGTCAGGTGTTCGGCATGCGGGTCATCGCCTGGAGCGAAAACCTCACAGCCGAACGGGCGCAGCAGGTTGGCGTGACCTACGTGAACAAGCAGGAACTGTTCGAGCAGGCCGATGTGTTGTCGGTGCATCTGGTGCTCAGCGAGCGCAGTCGCGGGCTGGTCGATGCGCAGGCGCTGGGCTGGATGAAGCCGACGGCGCTGCTGGTCAACACCGCGCGCGGGCCGATTGTCGATGAAGCGGCGCTGATCAAGGCCTTGCAGAAACAGCACATCGCCGGGGCAGCGCTGGATGTGTTCGAACACGAGCCGTTGCCGGACATGCACCCGTTTCGCACACTCGACAATGTCTTGGCGACTCCGCATGTGGGGTATGTCAGTCGGCAGAACTATGAACAGTTCTTTTCGCAGATGATCGAGGATATTCAGGGATGGGCGGCTGGTAATCCAATTCGTGCGTTAAATTAACCCCCACTGTAGGAGCTGCCGCAGGCTGCGATCTTTTGATCTTCGCTTTTAAACGCAAAATCAAAAGATCGCAGCCTTCGGCAGCTCCTACAGGTGTTGTCTGTGTCAGCCGATCAACAAACTGCCCGCACCACAACAGTGCAACCGCCCTTCCCGCTAGCACAAAATCGTGACCGTCCAGTCACCGTTTTGGCCCTCCCTCGCAGAAAAACCTGCACTTCGTCGGTGCGTTTGCTCCTCAAAAGCAAGGTTGGTGCTGACAGCCAACCGATTGTCGAACAATTTACCCATTTGCTCTGGCCCGCTCTAGGATCTGGCCTAGACTGACTTTCGCGGGGTAAAACCGACCAGTCACATTGCCGAAAAAAAGTCGAAACTTTTGCGCGCGGCGACAGGTCATCAGAAAGACAGGGCCAAAGCGACTGGTGCAATCCTTGCAACGGCCCAATCACCCATTCTGCTTGCGCGTGTTGGGTAGCGTTTGCTCACCGATGCGTGGCGCGTTTGCGCCCGGCCACAGGACTTGGCCATGGACATCGCTTGTTCAAGACAAGAATCAGATCAACGAGACGGGAGATTCATATGATCAGTGCGGCATTGGATATTCAGGGAGAGCGTGCTCAGCAGGCGGTTGGTGAATCGAGCACCGTCAGTGTTCCCGGCAGCCGACAGATCAACGTCCCCGGCACCAAAACGCTGACTCCAGTAGCGAGCCAGAACCCCAACAAGAAAAAAGTGTTGTTTGTTACCTCGGAAATTGCCGATCTGGTCAAGACCGGCGGCCTGGGTGACGTGTCTGCCGCCCTGCCCCGCGCCATGGCTCATCTGCACGATGTGCGGGTGTTGATCCCCGGCTACCCGCAAGTGATGCACAGCGAGAACCCGATCCACATCATCGGCGAACTTGGCGGCCATGCCGCGCTACCACCGTGCAAGATCGGCCGCATGGACATGCCGGACGGTCTGGTGATCTACGTGTTGATCTGCCCCGAATTGTACGAGCGCGAAGGCTCGCCCTACGGCGCCAACAACGGCCGCGACTGGCCAGACAACCACATTCGTTTCGCCCGTTTGGGTCTGGCTGCTGCCGACATCGCCGCCAACCTTGCACAAATTCACTGGTGCCCGGATCTGGTGCATGCCCATGACTGGCCGGCCGGTCTCGCCCCGGCCTATATGCACTGGCGCGGGCAGCGCACGCCGACCCTGTTCACCATTCACAACCTCGCCTATCAAGGCGTGACCAGCCTCGGCTCCTGCCCCGAGTTGGGTATTCCCACCCATGCCCTGCAACAGGAAGGCATGGAATTCTACGGCAAGATGTCATTCCTCAAGGCCGGCATGGCGTATTCGAGCCATATCACCACGGTCAGCGCCACTTACGCGCAGGAAATCACCACCCCGGATTTCGGCTGCGGCCTCGACGGCTTTCTCGCCGCCAAGACCCAGCAAGGTTTACTTAGCGGCATCCCCAACGGCATCGACGAGAGCTGGGACGCCGCCACCGATCCGCACCTGTTCGCGCCGTTTGCCATTGGTGACTGGGAAGGTAAAGCGGTCAACGCTGCGCATGTGCGTGAATTATTTGAATTGAATGACTCAGAAGGCCCGCTGTTCGCCGTGGTGTCGCGACTGGTCTATCAAAAAGGTCTGGACCTGACGATCGCGGTATCCGAGTACATCGTAAAAAACGGTGGCCAGATCGCCATCATCGGTCGTGGCGAACCGGAAGAAGAACAAGCCATGCGCGAACTGGCCCTGCGCTTCCCAGGCCAGATTGGTGTGCGCATCGGCTTCAACGAAACCGACGCCCGACGCATGTTTGCCGGCAGCGATTTCCTGCTGATGCCTTCGCGTTACGAGCCTTGCGGCTTGAGCCAGATGTACGCCCAGCGTTTCGGCTCGCTGCCGGTCGCACGCAATACCGGCGGGTTGGCCGACACCATTGAAAACGGCGTCACCGGTTTTCTCTTCGACGAATCCACCGCTGAAAGCTATCAGGAAGCCCTGAGCCGCGCGTTCAAGGTGTTCGCCTTCCCCGAACTGCTCAATGCCATGCGTTGCCGGGCGATGGCTGCGCCGTTCAACTGGTGCAAAGCGGTCGAACCGTACGCCGAACTCTACGAACAACTGGTCGCCAAGGCGCTGGGTAAAGCTCACCATAAATAACCAGGGAGGTTCACCACGATGCCGTTACGGTCTACTGAAACCTGGCCCCACGGCGCGATCATGCTGGACGCCGAACACACGCAATTTGCGCTATGGGCGCCGGATGCGTTTTACGTGAGTGTCGAACTTGAAAGCGGCCAGTCGCTGCCGATGCTGCCTCAGGTAGACGGCTGGTTTGTGATCAAGGCCCGCTGTCCGGCGGGCACGCGTTACCGCTATAACATCGACGGCGAACTGGAGGTGCCCGACCCGGCCTCCAGGGCGCAGGATGGCGACCTTGACCGCCACAGTGTGGTGGTCGATCCGCTGGCCTATCAATGGCGACACACGGCCTGGCACGGTCGGCCATGGAGCGAAGCGGTGATCTACGAGTTGCACGTCGGTGCGCTCGGGGGTTTCGCTGAAGTCGAACAACATCTGGCGCGGCTTGCAGGCTTGGGCATCACCGCCATCGAACTGATGCCGCTGGCGCAATTCCCCGGCGAACGCAATTGGGGCTACGACGGTGTTTTGCCCTACGCCCCGCAAGCCTCCTACGGCACGCCGGAACAACTCAAACACCTGATCGACAGCGCCCACGGTCATGGTCTGGCGGTGATTCTCGACGTGGTTTACAACCACTTCGGCCCCGACGGCAATTACCTGCATCGTTACGCCAAAGGCTTTTTCCGCGAAGACAAACACACGCCATGGGGTGCAGCGATCGATTTTCGCCGCGACGAAGTGCGCGAGTTTTTCATCGAAAACGCCTTGATGTGGTTGCTCGAATACCGCTTCGACGGTCTGCGCCTGGACGCGGTGCATGCCATCGAAGACCCGGATTTCCTCACGGACATGGCCCAGCGTATCCGCGCGCAGATCGACCCGAGCCGGCATGTCTGGCTGACCGTGGAAAACGAACTCAACCAGTCGAGCCTGCTCGAATACGACTACGACGCGCAGTGGAATGACGACGGTCACAACGCCTTGCACGTCCTGCTCACCGGCGAAACCGACGCCTATTACGCCGACTACGCCGCGCAACCCACCGAACAATTGGTGCGCTGCCTGAGTCAGGGGTTTGTCTTCCAGGGACACATCACCCGCCATGGCGAACCGCGTGGCGAGCCCAGCGAACACCTGCCGTCCACGGCGTTTGTGCTGTTCCTGCAAAACCACGACCAGATCGGCAACCGCGCGTTCGGCGAACGCCTGCATCATCTGGCCGATCCGCGCGCCGTACAGGCAGCGACCGTGTTGTTGCTGCTGTCGCCGATGATTCCGCTGATGTTCATGGGCGATGAGTTTGCCGCCGAGCAGCCATTCCTGTTTTTCACCAGTCACCACGGCGAACTGGCCGAGTTGGTGCGTGAGGGCAGGCGCAATGAATTTGCCGCATTCAGTGCCTTCACCGATCCGCACAAGCGCGAGCAGATTCCCGATCCGAATGGCGAAAAAACTTTCCACGCCTCACAGCCAAGGTTGATCGGCAACGGCAGCGCAAAACAGCAGGAAACCCTCGCGCTGTACCAAAAGCTCCTGCAATTTCGCCATCAATACATCATTCCCCATCTGTCCGGCACTCAGGCTCTCGGCGCCCATATGCTCGGTTACGGCGCGGTCAGCGCACGCTGGCGGCTGGGCAATGGCAGCGAGCTGCGAATTGACCTGAACCTCAGCGACACGCCAGTGGTCAACCCTCCACAGACCGAGGCCGTGTGGTTGTTTCAGCAGCCATCCACCGCCGATCTGTCGGAATCGGGCGAACTGCCCGCGTATTGCGCGCTTGTCAGCCTCACGGCCGCAACCCCTTTGCAACCTCTGGATGGAGAGCGCCTATGAGCGATGCGCAACTGGAAATTCTTGCCAGCCGAGCCGGCCTTGCCGTCGACTGGATCGACGCCAACGGTCGCCCGCAAAAAGTCGCCCCGGCGGTGCTGCGCAATGTCCTGATCGGCCTCGGCCACCCGGCCAGCACGGCGCAGGAAATCGACGCCAGCCTGTTGGAACTGCAAGCCGTTCAACAAGACCGCCACCTGCCGCCGCTGTTGACCGCCGATGTCGGGGTCGGCGTGGATCTGGCGCGGTACTTCGCGCCGGATACGCCGTGTGAAATCCACCTTGAAGACGGCTCGCGGCTGAACCTGAAACTCGACTCTGAAGCGATACTGCCGGGACTGATCCCGGTCGGCTATCAACAGGTGCACATCAGCGATCAGTATTTCACCCTGGCCGTGGCCCCGGAGCGCTGCTTCAGCGTCGGCGATGCGGTGGATAATCCGATTCCCCGCGTCTGGGGCCTGAGTGCGCAGTTGTATGCCTTGCGCCGCGCCGGCGACGGCGGTTTCGGCGATACCCAAGCACTGGAAGATCTGGTCCGCGTGGCCGGTGAGCGCGGCGCCGATGCCCTGGCGATCAGCCCGCTGCACGCGATGTTCAGCGCCGATACCGGGCGCTACAGCCCTTATTCGCCATCCAGTCGGTTGTTCCTCAATTCTCTATATGCAGCACCCGGGGCCATTCTTGGTGAGCGTGCCTTGCGTGATGCGATCGACGCGGCCGGCCTGGCTGAGCAGTTCGCGCAACTGGAAGACCTGACGCTGATCGACTGGCCGAGCGCTGCCGACGCCAAGCAGAAACTCCTGCAAGCGTTGTATGAAGGTTTTATCGCCGGTGACCATCCGTTGCACCCGGACTTCGCCAGTTTCCGCCACGCCGGTGGCGAAGCGCTGGAAAACCACTGCCGTTTCGAAGCGATTCAGGAAATGCGCGCCGCCCGTGGCGAAAACCTCGACTGGCGGCAATGGCCGGAACACTGGCACGACCCGCGCGGCGCAGCGCTGGAAGCGTTTGCCGAGGAATATGCCGAACGCATCGGCTATTTCGCTTTTTGCCAGTGGCTGATTCACCGTTGCCTGGAACGTGCGCAAACCGCCGCCCGCAGCGCCGGTATGGGCATTGGCCTGATCGCCGATCTGGCGGTGGGTGCCGATGGCGCCGGCAGTCAGGCCTGGAGTTTTCAGGATGAGCTGCTCGCCTCGCTGACCGTGGGCGCGCCGCCGGACATTCTCAATCGTTCCGGCCAGGGATGGGGTATTTCCGCGTTTTCCCCCGAAGGCCTGATCCGCAACGGCTTCCGTGCCTTCATCGACATGCTGCGCGCCAACTTCGCCCACGCCGGCGGCTTGCGCATCGATCATGTGATGGGCCTGCAACGTTTGTGGGTGATCCCCAATGGCGCCGCGCCGGCCGATGGCGCGTACCTGTATTACCCGGTCGATGACTTGCTGCGCTTGCTGACCCTTGAATCCCATCGCCACCAAGCGATCGTCCTCGGCGAAGACCTTGGCACGGTGCCCGATGGCTTGCGTGAAAAGCTTATCGCCCGCTCGATGCTCGGCATGCGCGTGCTGCTGTTCGAGCAGGACAACACTTATTTCAAGCCGATTCTCGACTGGCCGGACAACGCACTGGCGACCACCAGCACCCACGACCTGCCGACGCTCAACGGCTGGTGGCATGGCCGCGATATCGACTGGAATGCGCGCTTGGGGTTTGTCGATGCCAACGGTGAAATCGAATGGCGCCATCACCGCCAGCGTGAGCGTGAAGGCCTGCGCAGCGCACTGAGCCAGGACCCGCAGAATTTTCGCGAAGAATCACACGAGGCCGATCAAGTGGTCGATGCCGCTGTGCGTTTCCTTGGCCACACCCGCGCGCCGTTGGTGCTGTTGCCGTTGGAAGATGCGCTGGGCATCAACGAACAAGCGAACCTGCCGGGGACCATCGACACCCATCCAAACTGGTCACGGCGCTTGCCCGGCACCAGTGAGGCGCTGCTCGATGGCGCGGATGCGGCGCGACGTCTGGAACTACTCGCGTGCGCGCGTCTTCAGGCTGCCGAGCGTGACCAATGAATCAAGCGCTTATCCAGCCCCTGCGCGCAACACTGCGCCTGCAATTTCATAAGGGTTTTACCCTTGAACAAGCCGTGCCACTGGTGCCGTACTTCGCCCGGCTCGGCATCAGCCATATTTACGCCTCACCGTTGCTCGCGGCGCGGGCCGGTTCCATGCACGGCTACGATGTCGTCGACCCGACCCAGGTCAACCCGGAACTCGGTGGCGAAGCGGCGTTACGGCGCTTGGTCAGCGCCCTGCGTGAACACAACATGGGCCTGATCCTCGACATCGTCTCCAATCACATGGCGGTCGGTGGCAGCGACAATCCGTGGTGGCTCGACCTGCTGGAATGGGGGCGACTGAGCCCTTACGGCGAATTCTTCGACATTCAATGGCACTCGCCGGACCCGTTGATGGAAGGCCAATTGCTGCTGCCGTTTCTTGGCAGCGATTACGGTGTGGCCTTGCAGGAAGGCACGCTGAAACTGCAGTTCAATGCGCAGACAGGCAGTTTCCATGTCGAGCATTACGACCATCACTTCCCGATCTGCCCGAACGATTACGGTGAATTGCTCAGGTCCGAGGAAACGTTGAAGGCGCTGGCCGATCGCTTCAGTTCCCTCAGCTATCAGACCGATGCCCATTCGCTGGCGATTCCGCTGAAAGAAGAATTGCGCCAGTTGGCGATTGATCCGCAGATCCTCGAAGCGATCCAGAACAACCTGAAGCATTACGATTCGAGCAGCGAAGAAGGCTTCGACAAACTGCATCAGTTGCTGGAACGCCAAAGCTATCGCCTGGCGAGCTGGCGCACGGCGGCGGATGACATCAACTGGCGGCGCTTTTTCGATATCAACGAACTCGGCGGTTTGCGCGTCGAACGTCCGGCGGTATTCGAAGCCACCCACGGTAAAATCTTTCAGTTGATCGCCGAAGGCTTGGTCGACGGTTTGCGCATCGACCACATCGACGGCCTCGCCGATCCGCGTGGTTACTGTCGCAAACTGCGCCGCCGGGTTGATCTGCTGGCACCGGGCAGGCATTTGCCGATCTACGTCGAGAAGATCCTTGGCGCCGGCGAAACCCTGCACCGCGACTGGGCGGTGGACGGCACCACCGGTTATGAATTCATGAATCAGCTGTCATTGCTGCAACATGACCCGGACGGCGAACACGTGCTCGGTGATCTCTGGCAACGGCGCACCGAACGCCCGGCCGCATTCATCGAAGAAGCGCAACTGGCGCGTCAGCAGATCCTCAACGGCTCGCTGGCCAGTGATTGCGAAAGCGTCGCCCAGGCCCTGCTGCAAGTCGCCCGCGATGACCTGATGACTCGCGACTTGACCCTCGGTGCGATCCGCCGGGTGTTGCAAGCGCTGATCGTGCACTTCCCGGTCTATCGCACTTACATCAGTGCGATGGGTCGCTCCGAGCAGGACGAGGTGTTTTTCCAGCAGGCCATGGACGGGGCCCGGCAAACGCTGAGCGAAGCCGATTGGCCGGTGCTCGACTGCGTTGCCGCTTGGCTAGGTGGCACGCCATGGCGGCGCAAACCGCGCGGGCGTTCACGCAAGATCCTCAAACATGCCTGTGTGCGTTTTCAGCAACTGACCTCACCGGCGGCGGCCAAAGCCGTTGAGGACACCGCGCTGTATCGCTCGGCGGTGCTGCTGTCACGCAATGACGTCGGCTACAACACCGAGCAGTTCAGCGCCCCGCTCAGCGACTTTCATGCGGTCAATCAGCAACGGCTGGACGAGTTCCCCGACAACTTGCTGGCCACCGCGACCCACGATCACAAACGCGGCGAAGACACCCGCGCGCGTCTGGCCGTGCTCAGTGAGCGCAGCCACTGGTACGCCGAGCAGATCGAACTGTGGCGCGCCCTCGCCCGCCCGGTGCGCGTTGACGATCAGATGCCGTCGAGCGGCGATGAGCTGATCCTCTATCAAGCGTTACTGGGCAGTTGGCCGCTGCAACTGCGCGATGACGATCAGGCCGGGTTCGCCGATTACGCCAAACGTATCTGGCAATGGCAGCAGAAAGCCCTGCGTGAAGCCAAGTTGCAAAGCAGTTGGAGTGCGCCTAACGAAGCCTATGAAAACGCCGCGCAGGCATTCACCGAAAAACTCCTCACCGGTGAAGAAGGCGAGCTGCTGCGCGCCGCACTAAGCAAGACCGTCAACAGCATCGCCGCTGCCGGCGCCCTCAATGGCTTGGCGCAAACCTTGCTGCGCATGACCGTGCCGGGGGTGCCGGATTTGTATCAAGGTAATGAGTTCTGGGACTTCAGCCTGGTCGATCCGGACAATCGCCGGCCGGTGGATTATGCCGCTCGTGAACACGCCTTGCAGGAGCCATTGCCACCTGTGGAGTTGTTGGCGAACTGGCGTGACGGGCGCATCAAGCAAGCCTTGATCGCCCAGGTGTTGAACCTGCGTGCCGAGCATGCCGAGCTGTTCCGCCGTGGCAACTACCAGGCCCTGGAAGTGCTCGGCAGTCAGGCACACAACGTGCTCGCGTTTGCCCGTGAGTACGAGGGCCAGCAGGCCATCGTGATCGTGCCGATCCGTTGCGCAAAGCTGCTGGAAAACGGTGCTGTACCTCAAGTCGATGCGCTGCGCTGGGGCGACACGCGGGTGGTTCTACCGTTCGCCGCCTCTGAAACAAACCTGAAGGGACTTTTTTCAAGCAGCGCAGTCACAAAAAACAGGGAGCTGAATATCAGCGACGCGCTGGGGGATGTCCCGGTCAATCTCTTTATCCAACACTTAACACAAGCATGAGTTCAGTTCAGGAGCATTGCGATGAGTACCGACGATAAACGCATTCGCGAATTCGCCTATCAAATCTGGGAATCGGAAGGCAAGCCTGAAGGGCACGAGGAGCGCCATTGGGAAATGGCGCGCAAGCTCGCTGAAGCCGAAGCGCTGGCGCCGAAGAAACCGCCAAAAGCCGCTGGCAGCAAAGCCGCGGGCAAGACTAGTGAGACCAAGGCCCCAGCCGCCGAGCCAAAACCTGCGGCCAAAGCCAAACCGGCCAGCGCTGCAAAAGTGATTCCCCCGGGTGAAAAGCCCGCTGAGAAAAAGCCTCGGGCGCCGAAGAAGCCTTCGGCGATCTGACGCTTTAACGACGATTGAACTGAATGACCGTGTGGCGGGTTCGCTCGCCACCGAGGACGCGCTCGTCCTCAAGAAACCCACCAATCCCCTGTAGGAGTGAGCCTGCTCGCGATAGCGATCTGACATTCAACATAGATGTCGCCTGATAGACCGCTATCGCGAGC
>NZ_AKJR01000169.1:0-5489 GCF_000282235.1 Pseudomonas sp. GM24
CTTCGACAGCTCCTACAGTTGCAATGCATTCGTTCTGTAGGAGCTGCCGAAGGCTGCGATCTTTTGCTTTTTAAAGCATTCGCTCAAGGCCGACAGTGGTGCTGAACCACGCGTTGAATCGTCGCCACCAACTCCCCGGCTCTTTGCTCAGTGTATGCATTTGGCCGTTGTCCTCAGTCACCCAGACGATCTGCCCGTTCTCAAGCTTCGCCTCATAGCTCAACGCTGGCGCCATGCCTTGCAAGGCCAGTTCGCGAACATGTTCGGCCAGCTCGGGGCTGTCGACCAAGACCCCGACTTCGGTGTTCCACAGCACCGAGCGCGGGTCGAAGTTGAATGAGCCGATAAACGATTTCTGCCGATCAAAGATCATTGCTTTGCTGTGCAGGCTTGAGTCCGAACCACGAAACGACTTGCTGTAAAACACATGCGGACCGCTGCCGTAGTTATCCCCAGGCTGGCGCCGTAGTTCATACAACTTCACGCCATGCTCCAGCAGAGCTTTGCGATACGGCGCATACCCGCCGTGCACTGCGGGCACGTCGGTGGCTTCCAGCGAGTTGGTCAGCAGGCTCACGGACACACCCGCATCGGCGCGACCGGTCAGGTACACCAGCCCCGGCTGGCCCGGCACAAAGTACGCCGAGATCATGATCAGTTCCTTGCTGACGCCGCGCAGCTCCGGGCCCAATTGCGTGGTCAGCAGCAATTGCGGATCCGGCTCACCCTTGGCCAACACCTTGCTCGGCGCATCCCACAACGCCTGATTCCATGCCCAGATCAGTTCTTTGCGCCAGATATCCATGCGCGGCGCGGTCTTGAACGTCATGAGCTGCTGATACAGCGCGTGATTCTGTTTACGGGTGTCTTCCAGCGATTCTTCCAGGCGGGTGCGAGTGTTCTGCAGATCCTTGGCGGTCGGTTGGCTGGTGAGGAACTCGTCGATCGGTTTGCTCAGCGCGCTGTTCCAGTACTGGTCGAAACTGTGCCCGAGTTGCTCGGCGACCGGCCCGACACTGAGCATGTCGATGTCGGTGAAATTCAGGTTCGGCTCGGCGTCGAAGTACTCGTCGCCCAGATTGCGCCCGCCGACGATGGCCACGCTGTTGTCCGCCAGCCACAGCTTGTTGTGCATGCGCCGATGTTGCAGCGACAGATTGAACAAGCGCCCCGCCGCGCGGGTGACGCCGGTGCTGCGGCCCAGATGCAGCGGGTTGAACAGGCGAATCTGAATCTGTGGATGCGCCGCCAGTGTCGCGATGATCTGGTCGAGGCCATCGCTGGTGGTGTCGTCGAGGAGAATGCGCACACGTACCCCACGATCGGCAGCCTTGAGCAGTTCCTCCACCAGCATCCGCGTGCTGATGCCGTCGTGGACGATGTAGTACTGCAGATCCAGACTGCTCTGGGCGTTGCGGATCAGTTCGGCGCGCGCGGTGAACGCCTCGCTGCTGTTGGACAGCAGGCGAAAACCCGAGCGGCCTTGATAGGGCGCCGCTTGTGCCTGAATCGAACGACCGAAGCTGGAATCGGAAGCCGGCAACGCCTGACTGGATTCGCGCGGAACATCGAGACTGGCACAGCCGCTCAGGAACGAGGCGAGTAACAGCAAAGCGAGAAGGGGCTGTCTGAAGCTCACGTAGGGTCATTCCGGTTGGCGGCTAGGGTCGGCATATGGACGCGGTTCTCTGGAAAAAAGTCAGTCGGCTTCTGCCAGCAATCTGACAGCGGTCTCGCCGACCTTGCGCACCGCTTCTTCGATCTGCGCTGTCGGTTTGGCAGCGTAGTTCATCCGCAGGCAATTGCGGTATTTGCCCGAGGCGGAAAAGATGCTGCCGACGGCAATCTGTACGCCTTGGTCGTGCAACTCACGATTCAGTTTCAAGGTGTCGAAACCTTCCGGCAATTCGACCCACAACATGAAGCTGCCTTGCGGCCGACTGGCGCGGGTGCCTGCCGGGAAATAGCGGGTCACCCAGTCGATCATCAGGTCGCGGCTGCGCTGGTATTGCGTGCGCATCCGCCGCAAGTGCGGTTCGAAATGACCGGCCTTGAGGAATTCGGCGATGGCGATCTGCGGCTGCGGTGCGGTCGATCCGGTGCTGATGTATTTCATGTGCAGCACGCGTTCGAGGTATCGGCCCGGCGCGACCCAGCCAATACGCAGCCCTGGCGCCAGGGTCTTGGAAAACGAGCTGCACAGCAATACGCGGCCGTCTTCGTCGAAAGATTTGATCGTGCGTGGGCGCGGGTAGGTGTAGGCCAGTTCGCCATACACATCGTCTTCGATGATCGCCACGTCGAAGCGCTGCGCGAGGTTGAGCAGAGCGCGTTTGCGCGACTCCGGCATGATGTAGCCGAGCGGGTTGTTACAGTTCGGGGTGAGCTGGATGACCTTGATCGGCCATTGTTCCAGCGCCAGTTCCAGGGCTTCGAGGCTGATGCCGGTGAGGGGATCGGTGGGGATTTCCAAGGCTTTCATGCCCAGGCCCTTGAGGGTCTGCATGGCGCCGTGAAAGCTTGGCGAGTCCACCGCGACAATGTCGCCCGGCTCGCAGATCGCGTGGATGCTGGTGGACAGCGCTTCATGGCAACCGGTGGTGACGACCAGGTCGCTGGCGCTCAACTGGCAGCCGGAATCAAGCATCAGTCTGGCGATCTGCTCGCGCAATTCGAGGGTGCCGTGGATGTTGTCGTAATACAGACCGGGCATGTCCTGGCGGCGGCTGATCCGCGCCAGCCCGCGCAGCAGCGGTTTCATCGTTGGCGAGCTGATGTCGGGCATGCCGCGACCCAGTTGCACGACATCCTTGCGCGGCACTGCGCGAATCAACTCCAGCACCTGATCCCATTGCGAAATCTCCACTGGCCGTTGCGCCGGGCGGCCAACGGCGGGCAGCTCCGGCAGTTCGCGGCCAACCGGCACAAAGTAGCCGGACTTGGGCTTTGGCGTAGCCAGACCGCTGTCTTCCAGCATGCGATAAGCCTGTTGCACCGTGCTCAGGCTGACCCCGTGTTCGACGCTCAAGGCACGTACAGACGGCAACCGATCGCCGGGTCGATAGAAGCCGTTTTCGATGCGCGTGCCGAGCAATTCGGCAAGGTTTACATAAAGGGTCATGGCTCTGCCTCGGTGCGGTGATTCGATAAACCAGTACAGATGCGGCAGAAATCGACAATTCAGTCTTCAGAGCGGCAAATCTGTATGGAGTTAATACAGTTGCTTTGAATCTGTAACGGTTTTGCTTGCCCGCGCATCATGGAATCTCTGGCTACCCAAGTAAACAGGAGCAACGAAAATGAACGGCTTGAGCGATGTGCGGCTGACGTTACACAGTCAGGAACTGGCGGCAGGGCAGAAGGACAACGCGCGCAATCTCATGCGTAACGCGCCATCCGGCCTGAGTCGCTGGAATCTGTTCTGGCATCGTCTGCACACGCGAAAGGCGTTGCTGGCGCTGACGGCGGATCAGCTCAAGGACATCGGGCTGACGCGTGAACAGGCGCAGGAGGAGGGGTTGAAGCCGTTCTGGCGGATCTGATAACCACTGATCGTTCCCACGCTCTGCGTGGGAACGCCGCCCCGGACTGGATGCATTCCCACGCAGAGAGTGGGAACGATCAATCAGACCAACTCTTTCATCCGATGCCACAACATCCCCAACGCCAACAGCGGCGAACGCAAATGCTTGCCGCCCGGGAAAGTGATGTGCGGCACCTTGGCAAACAGATCAAAACCACCGCTGTGCTGGCCGCTGATCGCCTCGGCGAGCAACTTGCCCGCCAGGTGCGTGGCATTCACCCCGTGTCCGGAATACGCCTGGGCGTAATACACATTTGGCTGATCCGCGAGCCGGCCAATCTGCGGCAAACGGTTTGCGCCGATACCGATCATCCCGCCCCACTGATAATCGATCTTCACCCCGGCCAATTGCGGGAATACTTCGAGCATCTTCGGCTGCATGTAGGCGCCGATATCCTTCGGATCCCGCCCCGAATAATGACAGGCACCGCCGAACAGCAAACGATGATCGGCCGAGAGCCGGTAGTAATCCAGCGCGACACGTTGGTCGCAGACCGCCATGTTCTGCGGCAGCAGGCTGTGCGCCTGTTCTTCGCTCAACGGTTCGGTGGCGATGATGTAGCTGCCGGCGGGCAGGACTTTGCCGCTGAGTTGCGGGTTCAGATCATTGAGATAGGCATTGCAGCCGAGCACCAGCGTTTTCGCGCGTACCAAACCGTGGGCTGTATGGACTTTGACTTCGGGGCCGTAATCGATACGCGTCACTGCGGAGTGTTCAAACAGTTTGACGCCCAATTGCTGCGCCGCTGCCGCTTCACCCAGCGCCAGATTCAGCGGATGCAGATGTCCTGAACCCATGTCGATCAATCCGCCGACATAGCGCTTGGAGCCGACCACCGTGTTCATATCGTTGGCTTGCAGCAAGCGGGTTTCGTAGCGATAGCCAAGGCCACGCAATTCTTCGGCGTCTTCGGCAAAGCCTTCGAGGTCGGACGGTTTGTTGGCGAGGTCGCAGTAGCCCCAGGTCAGGTCACAGGCAATCTGAAAACGCTCGACGCGCTGACGAACGATTTCCACCGCTTCCAGGCCCATGAGTTTCATCTCGCGCACGCCGTCGGCGCCGATGACGTTGGTGAACTGATCGAGGCCGTGGCCGACGCCGCGAATCAACTGCCCGCCGTTGCGGCCACTGGCGCCCCAGCCGATCTTGTGTGCTTCCAGTAGCACCACGCTGAGGCCGCGTTCAGCCAGTTCCAGTGCCGTGTTCAACCCGGAAAAACCGCCACCAACCACGCAGACATCAGCCACCATTTCACCTTGCAGCGCAGGATGATCCGGCTGCGGCAAGCTGCTGGCGGCGTAATAAGAGGCAACGTGGGGTTGGCTCGCGGGGGAGTGGGCGCGGGCAGTCATGGGCGTCATCCAACGGCTAAGGTGTCGAGAAAATTTGACGGAGCATAAGCCGCACGCCCGAACGTGGGCAACACTGGTCGGCCGGCGGTGTCTGGATCAGGGCTTTTGCGGCACAATTGGCGCCTATTCCACCTTGGTTACCGTTTCGATGAGCTGCAACAGCCAGACAGTCCGCACCTTGCGTCAGCAGATCCCCTCGTTCGAGTGCGTGCCCGGCTGCCACGACTGCTGCGGGCCAGTGACCACTTCGCCGGAAGAAATGTCCCGCCTGCCGCGCAAGACCCGCGCCGAGCAGGATGCGGCGATGGAGGAGTTGAACTGTGTGCATCTGGGGCCGAATGGCTGCACGGTGTATGAGGAGCGGCCGTTGATTTGCCGCTTGTTTGGCACGACCAAAACCTTGCCTTGCCCGAATGAGCGGCGGCCGGTGGAGCTGATTCATCCGCGGGTGGAGAAGCAGATATTCGAATACATGACGGCGAATCGGCAGGTGTTGGTTTAAAAGATCGCAGCCTTTCATGATCATTCCCACGCTCTGCGTGGGAATGCAGCC
>NZ_AKJR01000170.1:0-7644 GCF_000282235.1 Pseudomonas sp. GM24
CAGGGTTGCCAGCTAGCGGTCACTTGGCAGCAACGCTCTCAAGCGCCGGGTCCTCAGCGACGCCCCATTTGTTGAAACCATAGCCAAGTACCGTTGCGATCAAAATGAACACGGACAGGCTCGCCAGCGGAGGAAAGGGGGCGACGGCGAGCAGCACGCTGACGACGCCAGCCGTCACGAACATGAGGGTGCCGCCCGCCGCCGACGAGGCCCCCGCTTTCTCGCTGAACATCTCCATGGCCCTGGAGGCGGCGGCGGGCCTGACCAGTGTCGTTCCTAGCGTACAGATGATCATTGGGATGGCCACTGTAGCGATAGAGAGCTGGAACTGAATCAACCCCACCATGATCAGGCCGGACAGCCCGGAGATAGCCAATCCCACCTTGATTTGAGTGTCGATCGTCAGTGTTCTGGATAACCGGGTGGCCAATAACCCGCCCACCACATAGGCGCCTCCGTAGGCCAGTAGCACAAATGAGTAACTCAACGAGGACACCCGGAGCGTTTCGAGAAAGATGATGGGAGAAATAGCAATGAATCCAAAATGACAGGAAAAGGCCATAGCCGATGTCATCCACGAATACACGAAAGGTTTATAGCTGAAGATATCCGCATAACGCTTGAGAATTTCCAGCTTTTGCGATCGCGACGTTAGCGACTGATCCGGTAATTTGGGAAAAAACCACAGTGTTTGCCCCAGCAAGATCACAGCCAGCACAGCAAACACGTAGAAACTCCCCTGCCAATTCAGGGCGTACTGCAGATACGTCCCAAACAACGGAGAAAAGGAAATACAAATCCCGCTTAACGACAGCATGTAAATGCGAATCCGCTGCCGGTCTTCAGCCGTGAAGACATCCTGAACAATCGCTTGAGCCAACACAAAACATCCGCACCCTGCGCCCTGCACGACTCGCGCCAAGGCAAACTGCAGTTGCGTGCTGGACAGCAGGCAGCCCGCAATACCCAGCAGTGACACTACCAACCCAAGTTTGAGCATGACAGGCCGGCCATACTTGTCGGACAGCGGCCCTACAACGATCTGAGAGATGGAGAACCCCACCGCAAATGTCGCCACAAAGTAGGTGACTTCATTGACCTTCATTCCAAACGCATCCGCCAGAGCCGGATAAGACGGCAGTAATACATCGAGCGGGAATACGCCAAGTGCGACCATGACCGACAGCAGGAAAAGTGCAGAGGCCTTTGAAGGCGATTTGAGTTTAACGTTCACCGTAGTCTCCCTTTGTCTGTCATTCGATAAGCCCTGCCTCGGCAAAGCGCTTCACGTTCATCGGTTCTTTGAAAAAACCACTGCGTTTCATCGCCGTTATCGTTGCGGTACATCCAGCTCTGGCCCTGGCACGATGAGGCGCGCTGCCTTGCTGCCTTTCATGGATAACCTGCGCGCTGGCGGCATCAACGCCCACCAGCTTCAAGTTCTCGTACAACCATGTTTCATGCAGCCTGAAAAATTCGAAGATGGCTTTAACGATAAAATCCGCCATGAATGTTTTCTGAGCGTCCGAAGCACCCTGCCAAACAATGGTAAAAAGATGCGAAAAATAAAGTGAGTGCTTGAGTTCATCCTCAAGATGGTCACGCAGCATCCGGTAGACGGGCGTATAAACCGTTGACCTGGAGATCTTCAGGAATTCTTTGGTAATCACAGTTTCAGAAACAAATCCAACAACAAACCAAGCCAATTCGGTATGGGCAGGCTCTACCGAGTTAACAAGCGCCCGGATGTTCTGCACGCGTTCCGAGGTAATTTCCCGATTGGCAATTCCATAAATAGCGCTGACTTGATTGGCGACATCTGCCGACATCACCGCATGATAGGCCTCATCGGCATATAACTTGAGCCCTGTGAGTTTCAACTCTGGAGACAAACCCAAACCGATTCGATCATGAGCAATGGTTGTGATCGAGCGATTGACAATGCGGGTCTCTAACTCAGTTGTGTAGTCGAGGAACATCACCAGATATCTTGCCAATATCGCCTGCCTGACGGCGTCGCCATGGCAATGAACAGCCTCATCAGCCAACCAGGGAGTTGCCGTCGGCACAAACCAGTCTTTGTGCTGTTCGCCGCCCTGCGCCCAACCCGACAGGTCATAGGCGTTAGGCCGCGAACGCACGATGGCGGCCTCGTTCCAGTCCAAGAAGACCATCAACGCATCGCTGTCGATTGAGCACTCTTGCTTAATCATTTTCTCGTGCGCCTCCGCTGGCATGCAGCGCTTCCAAAGCCACCGGCATGTCCCTGCCGGTGCTAACCCCGGCACCGACAAACAACAAAGGAGCTGACTGATGGGAATCGCCCAGAATCGGCTCCAGACAAGCCTCATCAATAGCGGCAGAGACCCAAGTCCCAAGGCCCAAGGCAGTTGAAACAAGCTGCACGGTCTGGGAAATATGACCGGCGTCCAGCAGCGCGACGCGATAGGCCCTTGAGTGCGGATACTTCCACCATAGCCGGTCAAACTGGCACGTCAGAAAAATACCGAACGGAATATCTTCCGCGAAAAATTGGCCGTTGAGTGCATGACCCAAGCTGAAATCGTCATCGGTTTTTATGGATTCCAACTGGTGTTCGACAGGATTGTAGTAATAGAACCCAGGCGGGATCTGCGCGACATTGTTGATGTAAACATATCCCTCAATGGCATTGAGTCCGCCACCTGATGGGCTACTTCTGCGATGCCGAAGTTCATCAGGGCACAGCTGGCTAGTCGCAAGACTGCGGGAAGGAAGATACGCCAGCGAATAATAAAGAATCAATTCTATCTGCTGCTTCGTGAGCGCCACAGGAAGGAACTCCCTGACGCTGCGGCGCTTTGACAAGGTACTTTGCAAGTCATAATTCTGAGTAGTGACCGGTCGTGTTAGAGCAATACAGTGCCCTGTATCTTTACCCTTACTCTCATGCCTTAACCTCGGCACTGGAACAGTAAAGGCTTCGTCACATGCCGATTGGTAGGCTATCGCCCATTCATCGACACTTTCCGGTCGCGCCGCATAGTCGATCTTGCTGGTGCCAACGTGAAAGATGCGGGAAAGATCATCCCAGCCCCATTCCATTGCGGGAAATCCGCTCTCTGACACTACCCCGGCGGCCAGCAATTCCTGGTCGATCGAATCTTGTGTATCCGGCTCTACGTCTGGGTTTTGGCTGAGATGCAGTAAACGACAAAGATACTGAGGAGAGATGGAATATTGCTTGTGTGCCTGGTAGTCCCATAGCACCAATTGCTTATTCTTGATCAGAAAAAAAATATTATCACTAATATAGGATGGCACTTCTCTCGTCCTTGAGACTGGTAAAAACAAAAAGCCCGGAAGAACTTCTTCCGGGCCCTGACATCACTTGACGGTGGTTTTAACCGGACCTGCTGCTTGAGTCCAGTTAGCCAGGGTTTTCGATTCGAGATTAATAACAGTCATGACACTCTCCTTATCTTCAATGAAGCCGAACCATTCGGCGAAGTGAGATTTAAACAAATAAAAACAGCTGTCAAGAATGAAGATCAAAAAAACTTTTTGCGCTTAACTTGGTGCGTAACTGTTATACAACCGCACCGGGATAGTGCTACGAAAGTCTCCGACTCCGGCCAGTTCGATCATTGTCCGACAATTTAAGTGCGCCATTGCAGCGCACACTTTCAAAGCATATGAATCGCCCTGAATTTCATAAACGCCGCTTTGCCTGAACTGACATCGACCAAATGACAGAATGGCGTGCGGCTGGATTGCGTCTTTATCAATCGGTCGCCGAGGTAACTGTCATCACAACGCCCGACGCACGGACAGGGGCCACAGACTACTGCCTGCCGAATGCTCGACCATTTCCAGAGACACGTATCCGCCACAAGCGGTCAGCGCATGACAATGGTATCGTCCACTCCTTTTCAATGTTTCTGACAGATTATGAATAGAGCCAAATCCTCAAACCGGACCATTGCTCCCGCACCAGGCATCCCTGAATCCGAAGTGAGGCCAGGACACCATCGCTATGCTTTTGTGAGTTTTCGACCTTGCTCTCGCTGAAGGATGTCTACATGCCCAACGCATCGCAGAACGCGCGACTCACTGAGTTGCTGACGGTGAGCGAAGCCAGTATTGACAGGGCTGAATCCAATGCCGACCTCCTGAACGTGATCCATGAGTTCGCCTTGTACAACGGCCCGCTCGAATTCGATCGCACACGCGCATGGTGGTGTTTCGGCACCGGCCTGTTATTGCTTGCGAGCGCTGTGGCCCTTTATTGGATTGGGAACATCCATAGCGTCGCTCTGTTCTTTTACCGGTTGGAAATTGATCCCGACTCGTTCGGCATGGGTACTGGTTTTCTCGGCATCGTGATTGCCGTTTGGAGTCTGACATGGATGAAATCCAAATCTGATCGGTTGCCGTCGCTCAGTAAAAGAATTGCTCGACTGTCATCCTACTTCCACAACGGACTGACTTTCCTGAGAGAAGACTCAGCCGCAACCCTCAAAGAGCTGGACACGGAATTTGGTGATTACCGTCGCGGCGACTACAGCCGCAAGTTGGTCGAGTCGATACAGGGTGAATTTACCGGCACGTTGCGCAACCTCCCTTTCACGTACCGCCAGCTGCACTATGTCAACCGACGCGAGGTGCATACCACGGTTACCGACGAAAAGGGCAATACCAAAACCGAGACTCGAGTGGTTTATGACCACTACGATCGCTACAGTTTGGTCATCGACTTTCCATGGGTCACCGGAATATCGGTCAGATCTGATTACCAGTCCCAGAACGACTATTCGCATCCCATGGACACGGCTTCTCCGGATTTCAATAAAGCGTTCCGTTTGACCGGTCGCAGCGAGATGCTTTGTGCGAAATTCATCAAGCCTTCGACGGTGCTCCACTTGCTGAAGCTGTTCGACATCCTCCATCGTCCGAACCTGGAGTTCTCCGACAGTGGAGAGCTCTGCCTAAGTTTTGAGAGCAACGACCTGTTCGCGTTCGGTGCCCAGTATTCGCTGGCTTCGCCCAACAATTTTTACGAAGAAATTTCTGCCGGTATCGAACTGCCGCGTCTGATGTCTGCGCTCCAATGGAGCCATGCACTCAGTGAGCTGCACGATGACAACTTTACCTTTACCGCCACTCCCCCAAAACAACGCCAAGAGAAGTAAGCCATGGACATTGCACTCATCCTCTCCGCTGTTATCGCTGTCGTCATAATCGTAGCGGGCTTCAGCATTTATAACGGCATTATCGGGGGACACAACCGAGTACAACGTGCATGGTCGGACGTCCTCGTTTACGAACGCCAGAAGACCAAAGTTCTCGACCAGCTGCAAAAAGTGCTCGCAGATTTCATGGTCTATGAGGCCCGCCTCCTGGAAAAGATCACCGGCCTTCGCAGCGCGGTCAACGCCCTGCCTGCGGGCGCCAATGGCAATGCCCTCACGACCGTTGAAACCGCCACCCGGGAGCTGATAGGTGGCCTACGCATCGCTTTCGAGGCCTACCCTGACCTGAAAGCATCAGAAGCGGCAAACAACATGATGCGTGAAATTGCCGAACAGCAAGAGAACGTCGGCGCAGCCATCACCATCTACAACCGCAACGTCGAACTGTTCAACAACGCCATCGAGATGTTCCCCGGCTCGGTCATCAATGGCCTGTTCAACAAGAAAACTCGCGTCACGCCTTTCACCGATACCGAAGCTTCACAGAGTTTCTCTTACACCCCGAATATCTAACCTGCGTTAAGCAATCGACCATCACCCGTGAGGGTGGTGGTCGATCACCTGCCTTCTTGAATAGATTCGCCGCTGATTTCTCGGGCGCGAACCATTCAATGACACGAGCGTTCAATCGGCCCCTTCTGAATCAACCAGCCCCACCACCGGAACTTGCCAAGCAGGCTTTTTCCCGCTCTGACCATCAAACACACGACGCGCCTCGCGAAAATCATCCACGTGCTCCACAACCCAAGTCCAAATCGGCGACATGCGAACCAACAGCTCCATACCCAACGCCGTCAGCTCGTACTCGACATGGGGCGGCACTTGATCCAACTCCCGCCGTATCAGCAAACCATCGCGTTCCAGCGCACGCAGCGTCTTGGTCAACATGCGCTGAGTCACGCCCGTCATTTGCCGTTTGATCTCGGCATGACGCATCGTGCCGTACACACCCAGGGCATGCAGGATACCCAGTGACCAGCGGCTGCCGGCGTGCGCCAGGACTTCGCGCCGCACGCCATCATCGTCTCGTCTTAGCGTCTGGCAGATCGCTTCTGCCTGGCTAATGATTTCCTCATCGGTCATGTGTCCCCCTGGTATCACGCGTGTGCCTTCTTCTGAGCGCTGCGCAATCGTGCCAGCATCGCCAAATCATACAGACGACGTATCTCAGGAGACATCATGACCGAAGCGACCCACCCTTCCCCACAATCCATTCTCGTACTCGGCGCCGGCGAACTCGGCCTGCCGGTGCTGCGTAACCTTGCGCGGATAGCCAAGCGCTCGCCCGGCAGCACCATCAGCGTCCTGCTCAGGGATTCGACCATCAACACACAAGTCCCCGAGAAAAAACTGGAAGTCGATGAACTGCGCAGTCTGGGCATCCAGCTAGTCGCTGCAGACTTGGTTAACGACTCCATCGATAAATTGGCCGAAGTGTTCGCAGCATTCGACACCGTCATAGGCTGCGCAGGCATGGTCGCGGGCCGTGAAACGCCAATGAAACTGGCGACAGCCGCGCTCAAGTCCGGCGTAAAGCGCTATTTCCCCTGGCAGTTTGGCGTCGATTTCGAAGTGATTGGCCGGGGCAGCCCGCAGGACTTGTTCGATGCGCAACTCGACGTGCGCGAGTTGCTCCGCGCCCAGGATAAAACCGAGTGGGTGATCATCTCGACCGGCATGTTCACCAGTTTTCTGTTCGAGCCGGTCTTTGAAGTCGTCGACTTTGAGAACGACGCCATCAACGCCTTGGGCAGCCTGGAAACCAGCGTGACGCTCACGACACCCGAGGACATCGGTAAGCTGACAGCGGACATCGTTTTCTTCGAACCGCGCTTTCGCAATGAGATCGTCTACCTATCTGGCGACACGGTGACCTATGGACAAGTGGCGAGCCTGCTTGAACGTGTGCTGGGGCGTCCGTTCAAACGTAACGTCTGGACGGTTCCGTACCTGATGCAGGAACTGGAAAAAGACCCCACTCACCACATCAAAAAATACCGCGCCGTATTTGCCCAAGGCAGAGGCGTGTCGTGGCCGAAAGCGGGGACTTTCAACGAGCGGCAATCGATTCAGGTGACTACGGCTGAACAGTGGGCTTGGGACAACCTGGCAGTCGATTGACGCAAAGGAAGCAACCCACTCGCAGGTACAGATAAGCGTACATCGTCTCAACATTTATCGCGGCTGAAGAGCAAGTCCGCTCCCACCTTGGAACACACTCAAAGGTAGGAGCGAGCCTGCTCGCGAAGGCGCCAGAATTAACACCTGATCAATCACCAAGTGATCCCGCCCCCCGCATCACTCCGGCAACTGCAAATTATCCAACGCCCGATTCACCGCCAACTCCCCGAGCATGATCAACTGCGCAATCCCCGCCAGCGCATGGCGCTGCGATGCCGGCAACAGGCTGGAG
>NZ_AKJR01000171.1:0-11303 GCF_000282235.1 Pseudomonas sp. GM24
ATACCGAGTTGAACTCAGGCTTTGAAAAGCCCACAAATCGGCTCCCTCTCCCTCGGGAGAGGGCTGGGCGGGCGGCGTTCCGATGAGGGGTAGACTCACCGCAAATCCCAAACCGAACCCCCAAACACCAGACGAAAAAAAACGGCGACCCTCAGGTCGCCGTTTTTTTCAGTATCACTTAGCCGCGTTGATCGGCTTTTCCGGATACCAAACGTCCAGCAACGGGCTGACTTCATACTTGGTCAGCTCGGAGCGGGTTTTCAGCCAGGCTTCAACGGCAGCGCGCTGCTCTTCGTTGACCGAGCCACGCTTCTGCAGGCATACCAGACCGAAGTCGTCGCCGCCAACATAACCCAGACCGTTGGCTTCCATGGCTTCTTTGATGAATGCTTCGAGGAAAGCGTCAATGGCTTCTTCGGACAAGTCTTCTTTGAAGTCCAGGTTCAGTTCGAAACCCAGCTCTTGAAATTCATCAACGCACAGTTTTTTGCGCAGACGCTGGGAACGGTTAGTCGCCATTGGAACAATCCTCTTAAGTAAATACGGCGGGCACTTTACCAGTTTAAGCAATCGATTGCCCGCCTCTCTGGACACAGCGGCCGACCGTCTGTAAAAAAATCAACGAATCGCCACCCCGAGGACGGCACAATCGGTTACACCTTGGGGCATAATGCCGACACTTTCGTGACCACTGAGGACCTTTTCATCCATGTCCTCGTCTTTTTTCCCCTCGGCTGTAGGGTTTTATTTCATATGATCAAATCGTTGCGTCCACTGTTTCTCGCCGGCCTTCTTCTGCCACTGGCCCTGAATGTTTCTGCTGCCACCATCAACACCTCCCTCACCCCGAATGTCGAAAAAGCCCTCAAGGCGAGCAAATTGCAGCCCAGCGCCCTGTCGCTGGTGATGGTGCCGCTCGACGGCCCGGGCACGCCGACCGTGTTCAACGCCGACGTGTCGGTCAACCCGGCCTCGACCATGAAACTGGTGACTACCTACGCGGCGCTGGAAATGCTCGGCCCGAACCATCAGTGGAAGACCGAGTTCTACACCGACGGTGACCTCAACGGTGGCATTCTCAACGGCAACCTCTACCTCAAGGGTGGCGGCGATCCGAAACTGAACATGGAAAAACTCTGGCTGCTGATGCGCGACCTGCGCGCCAACGGCGTGACGCAGATCACCGGTGATCTGGTGCTCGACCGCAACTTCTTCGTGCAGCCAGTGCTGCCGGAATTCAACGATGACGGCAATGACGAGAACAAGCCGTTCCTGGTCAAACCCGATTCGTTGCTGGTCAACCTCAAAGCCCTGCGCTTTGTTGCCCGTAACGATAACGGCCGGGTGCTTATCTCGGTTGAGCCGCCAATCGCCAGCGTACGCATCGAAAACACCGTCAAGGCGTTGCCCTCCAAGCAATGCACCGGCGGCGTGCGCTACAACCCCGTGCCGCAAGCCGATGGCAGCGTGACCGTGACCGTGGCCGGCCAGTTGGGCGAAGGCTGCAGTTCGCAGACTTATCTGTCGCTGCTCGACCACGCGACTTACACCGCCGGCGCAGTGCGCGCGATCTGGAAAGAGCTGGGCGGCAGCATTCAAGGCAAGGATCGTCTGGCCTCGACACCGGGCAACGCCAAGCTGCTGGCCCGTGCCTACTCGCCGGATCTGGCGGAGATCATCCGCGACATCAACAAATACAGTAACAACACCATGGCCCAGCAGCTGTTCCTCAGCCTTGGCCAACGCTTCCGCAACGACGCCGACGGTGACGACGCCAAGGCAGCGCAACGCGTAGTGCGTCAGTGGATGGCGAAGAAAGGCATCACCGCGCCACATCTGGTGATGGAGAACGGCTCCGGTTTGTCTCGCGCAGAACGGGTCAGCGCCCGCGAGATGGCGAGCATGCTGCAAGCGGCGTGGCACAGCCCGTATGCCGCCGAGTACATCAGCTCGCTGCCGATCGCCGGCACCGACGGCACCATGCGCAAGCGCCTGAAAACCACGGCGATGCGCGGTGAGGCGCACGTCAAGACCGGTACTTTGAACACCGTGCGGGCGATTGCCGGTTTCAGCCGCGATGTGAATGGCAATACCTGGGCGGTGGTGGCGATCCTCAACGACAAGGCGCCGTTTGGTGCATCGTCGGTGCTGGATCAGGTGCTGCTGGATCTGTACAAACAGCCGAAACTGGCGCAGACCGCTTCGGTTTTGTAACGCAGTTCAAGCAACACCACAAAAACCTGTGGGAGCTGGCTTGCCAGCGATTGCGGAATGTCAGTCACTGAATATGCTGACTGAAATGACGCTATCGCTGGCAAGCCAGCTCCCACAGGGGTTGCGCTGTATTGAAGTCAGCTCATCTGCTCGACACGATCACGCCCGCGCTGCTTTGCCATATACACACCCGAATCCGCCCGCAGCAACAGCGCATCCGCGCCCTCCCCCGGTCGCCAACTGGCGATACCGAAACTCGCGGTGACCACGCCGACCACATCCACCGGCGCACTGCGCAAACCCTGCCACAGCTCAACCGCCAACATGTACGCGTGTTCGCCGTCGATGTCCGGGCACAGCACCATGAACTCTTCGCCGCCCAACCGACAGAACACATCGGTACGCCGCAGACGATGGCCGATGCGCTCGCACACCGCTTGCAGCACCCGGTCGCCCACAGCGTGACCGTACTGATCGTTGATACGTTTGAAATGGTCGATGTCGAGCATAATCACCGACAGTTCGCCCCCGCCGCGCTCGACCCGGGCCATTTCCGTGGTCAGGCGTTCCTGGAAATAGCGGCGGTTGTGGATACCAGTCAGCGAATCGGTCACCGACAGCGCGCGCAATTCTTCTTCCACACGTTTCAGGTCGGAAATATCCGAAATATAGCCATGCCACAGCACGCCGCCGCCCGGCAGTTCTTCCGGCGTCGCTTCGCCGCGCACCCAGCGCAAGCCGCGCTCGGGCAATTGCACGCGGTATTCTTCGCGCCACGGGCTGAGGCTGTCGGCCGAAGCGCGAATGGAAGAGCGCACACGGGTGACGTCCTGTGGATGAATGCGCGTGAAGATCGCCTCGGCGTTGAACAGCAGCACATCCGGCTCCAGTTCGTAGATCTCGCGGATGCCGTCGCTGGCGTAGATCACACTGAAGCGCCCATCGAATTCCATCTTGAACTGATAGATGCCGCCGGGCACATGCGCGCTGAGTTTCTTCAGCAACACGTCCCGCGCCGCCAGCACCTCGTGCACGCGCTTGCGCTCGGTGATGTCGATGCAGATCGCCAGATGTCCGACCCACAAACCCTGCTCATCGAGCACCGGGGTGGCCAGCATGTTCACCGGAATATGGCTGCCATCGCTGCGTACCAGCGTCCATTCGCGAGCCTCGTGGCCACCGACTTCGCCGCCCTCGACCAACATCGCGTGGCAGGTCGGGATGCTTTTACCGTAACGCGCACTTAGCTCGGCGGCGCGGGCTGTCAGTTCTCGGGGCAGATGCAGGTTTTCCAGGGTCATGTGCCCGACGACATCGGCGCTGCTGTAACCGAGCATTTGTTCGGCGCCGGGGTTGAAGGTGTTAATCACGCCGCGCAAGTCGGTGGCGATGATCGCCACCTGCGTCGCCGCATTCAACACGCCGCGCAACTGACCGTGGGTGCCGCGCAATTCCTGTTCGCTGGCGTGCAGCTCCTGGGTGCGCAGCTCGACCATGCGCAAGGCGCGCTGACGCTGACTGACCAACACGTAGAGCAAGGCGCTGAGCAGCAGACTGAGCAAGCCACCGAGGACGATTACGCTGCCGACCGACGAATGATTAGCCTGTGCGAAGGCGTCGCTCGGGAGAATATCGACCTGATAGTCGTGATCAGCCATGCGCAGTAACCGCGTGGCCGACAGGTCGCTCGGCGCCGGCTCGTTGGTCGACTCGAACAATACTTCGTGCTGATCATTGGTCGACATGTCGAGAATGCGCACCGACAGATAGTCATGGAAAGCGTCCGGCAAACCGTCGGCCAGCAACTGACGCATGCTGATCACCGCCATGACGTAGCCAAAGGATTGCTGCTCGCCACTGTGACTCACGGGCGCCACCAGCAGCACGCCGCGCGCGTAGGACGGCTCAATGCTGACTAGGTGCATCGGTTGCGACACCGCCAGTCCGCCGAGCTTGTCGGCCCGTTGCAGGGTGTCACGACGCAAGGGTTGCGCGAGCAGGTCATAACCCAACGGTGAGCCGAGCCGGCTTTGCGTCTGGCTGTAGAGCACCGGCACGTATTCATCGCGCACGCCAGCAAGTTGCAGCTCGCCCTGGGCATTCAGTTCACGCAAGGTGAAGTTACTCAGGCCTTCATCACGCACCCGCTGCTCGAATGCGGCGCGCTCGGCTCCATTGACCTTGAGGGCAAACGAATAGGCCTGGGTACGCATCAATAAGGGTTGGGTGTAACCGTCGAATTCGGTGCGGGACACCGATTCAGAGTTGGCGAAGAAGCGGCGCAGGCCGTCGAGGCGTTGCTCCTGGTCCTGAAAGCGTTCTTCGATGCGGGTGTAACGTTCGTTGGTCAGCAGTTGAAAACGCTGGCGGGTTTGTTGCTGAAACTGATTGAGGGTGGCCCAGGCGAGCAGCCCCGTGAGAATCCCGCCGGCGAGCAATACCAGCACCGCGACCAGCCAGGCCGAGACGTCTTCGCTGATAAAACCCAGAATCTTTGGGCGCACGGGGTGCAACGACATAAGGACAACTCACTACGCCAGCATTTACGGGAAAACCCCATTGACCGTGTGTGAGTTATAGCTATTAGCCACTAATTTAGCTAGCGCGGGCAGATCCACGGAGCCTTTAAAAATCAAGGCTCTGTGGATCCAATTGCGCAAAGCGTCAACGAGCCGTGATTTTCCAGGCGCGGTGGATCTTGGTGTTACGGGCGAAATCCGGATCGATGGTCTGCGCGCTGATTTCCTCGACCGCGTAACGCTCGGCGAGGTTTTCTTCCAACTGGAACTTGCGGAAGTTGTTGGAGAAATACAGCACACCGCCCGGCGCCAGACGTGCCATGGCCAGGTCAATCAACTGCACCTGATCACGCTGCACGTCGAAGATGCCTTCCATGCGCTTGGAGTTGGAGAAGGTTGGCGGATCGATGAAGATCAGGTCGTACTCGTCGCGGCTGCTCTCCAGCCACGCCATCACATCGCCCTGCTCCAGACGGTTCTTGTCGGAGAAACCGTTCAACGACAGGTTGCGACGCGCCCAGTCGAGGTAGGTTTTCGACAGGTCAACGCTGGTGGTACTGCGCGCGCCGCCCTTGGCCGCGTGCACGCTGGCGGTCGCGGTGTAGCAGAACAGATTGAGGAAGCGCTTGCCGGCGGCCTCTTTCTGAATACGCATACGCATTGGCCGGTGGTCGAGGAACAGACCGGTGTCGAGGTAGTCGGTGAGGTTGACCAGCAACTTCACGCCGCCCTCGCTGACTTCATTGAACTTGCCCTGCGCAGCCTGACGCTCGTACTGCTTGGTGCCGCTCTGGCGTTCGCGGCGTTTGACTACCACGCGGCTCTTGTCGACGTTCAGCGCCTGCGGAATGGCGGCCAAGGCGTCGAACATGCGCGCCGAGGCTTTTTCCGGGTCGATGGATTTTGGCGCGGCGTATTCCTGGACGTGCACCCAATCGTGGTACAGGTCGATCGCCATCGCGTACTCGGGCATGTCGGCATCGTAGACACGGTAGCAATCAATGCCTTCGCGCTTGACCCACTTGCCCATGGCCTTGAGGTTTTTTTGCAGACGGTTGGCAAACATCTGCCCGCCTTCGCTCAAGCGCGGCTGCTCGATCACTGGCGCCGGAGCCGGCGTCGGTTTGATCGGGTTGCCGTTCTTGTTGAACTTGCGTTCTTGCGGCTCGTCCGGGGTCTGATCGTAAGCGGCTTGCTCGCGCTCGGCCTGACGCTGTTCCGGAGTGCGACGCTCGCCAGTGACGAACTGATCCGGCAGCACTTTGATCAACAGCAGTTTGCACGGCAGCGCGCCATTCCAGAACGAATACTGTTTGTGGCTGCGGATACCCATGCGCTTGCCCAGATCCGGCGCGCCGGTGAACACCGCCGCTTCCCAGTTCAGGCAGGCCTGACGCAGACGCTCGCCGAGGTTCTGGTAGAGATACAACAGGCTGGCTTCGTCACCGAGACGCTCGCCGTACGGTGGGTTGCAAATGACCAGACCTTTCTGGTTCTGATCCGGACGCGGCTCGAAAGTCGCCACTTCGCCCTGGTAGATCTTGATCCACTCGCTCAGGCCGGCGCGTTCAACGTTGTTGCGGCCCGGTTGAATCAGACGCGGATCAGCTTCGTAGCCACGAATCCACAACGGTGGCTTGGCCAGACCGGCAGCGGCACGCTCGACGGCCTCTTCATGGAGTTTTTTCCACAGTGCCGGCACGTGACCGAGCCACGCGGTAAAGCCCCACTGCTCACGACGCAGGTTCGGCGCCATGTCGGCGGCAATCATGCCGGCTTCGACGAGGAACGTACCGACACCGCACATCGGGTCAGCCAGCGCGCCGCCTTCGGCAGCAATGCGCGGCCAGCCGGAACGGATCAGAATCGCCGCCGCGAGGTTTTCCTTCAACGGTGCAGCGCCCTGCTGCAGACGGTAACCGCGCTGATGCAGGCTGTGGCCGGACAGATCAAGGGAAAGAATCGCTTCGCCGCGATCCAGACGCAGGTGAATGCGCAGGTCCGGGTTGAGCTTGTCGATCGACGGACGGTCGCCCTGTGGGGTGCGCAGTTTGTCGACGATGGCGTCTTTGACTTTCAAGGCGCCGAAGTGGGTGTTGTCGATACCCGAGCCATGGCCACTGAATTCAACAGCCAGGGTGCCATCGCTGAGCATGTGATCCTGCCAGTCGATGTCGAGCACACCGTGGTACAGGTCTTCAGCGTCTTTCATCGGGAAACGCTTGAGCACCAGCAGCACGCGGTTGGCCAGACGCGACCAGAGGCACAGGCGATAAGCGGTTTCCATGGTCGCCATGCCACGCACGGCGGAAGTGTGCTCGCGCGCTTCTTCAAGGCCAAGCCCGACGGCTTCCTCGATGAGCAGGCCTTCAAGGCCTTTAGGGCAAGTGAGGAAGAGTTCGAAACGGTCGGACATGGTATTTCCAGAGCCTTTGGCTAGTGAATCGGCAACGCATTGCCGATCCGGTTTTCAATCAGGCGCTTTTCTAAAAGAACGCCCGCGTGGCACGAAGGTGTGCCGTTCCATCCCCGCTGCTCGGGTTAAAAGAGCTTAGATGCCGGGACAGATAAAAAAGTTGATGAAACAAAAAGTCTTAAAGCGACCCTTCGTCGCTTTATACCCCAGCGCAAACGTGGGTCATTCTCACTAAAGAATTAACCCCATCATCCAGCGCGGGGCCGATCATACCGGGGTTTGCTGAAAAACCGTGCATGAAACCCGTCGTTACTTATGGCTGTAGCACTAATTTCGTTACGTCCTTATGACAAAACGATCATTCCCTCGGTGTGACTCATTGGTTAGAACTGAACACAGGTTGACGTCGCAACGGCGTCAACACCTTGGCTCGCCACGCCGGCAGCGAGCCGCACCATGGCAGGTTTTTTCTGCCAGACCTCAGTTGAGGTCAACGCGATACAAAACAGTCAACAAGTGAGGGAAACACCCTATGAGAAGACTTAAGCGTGATCCGTTGGAAAGAGCATTTTTGCGCGGATATCAATATGGCGTTGGTGGCAAATCCCGTGAGCTTTGCCCATTTACTCTACCGTCGGTACGTCAAGCCTGGATTAACGGCTGGCGAGAAGGACGCGGCGACAACTGGGACGGTATGACCGGCACTGCGGGAATCCACAGACTCAACGAACTTCACGCCGTCGGCTGACACAGGGCACTTATTCCGACACGACAATCTGAATTTGTAACGACTTACCATGCACGTCCTTCCCGGACGGCGGGCTGCGGCCCAGGGGCTCCTTCGAGGAGCCCTTTTTTATGCCTGTCACATTATCTGTGCCATACACAAAACCTGTAGGAGTGAGCCTGCTCGCGATAGCGGTCTGTCAGTCGCTGATGAAGTGACCGAAAGAAAGCTATCGCGAGCAGGCTCACTCCTACAAGGGAACAGTGGTGTCTATGGATCAGCGCAAGGCGGCGATCGCGTCTACGGATTCACGGATCAGCGCCGGGCCTTTATAGATGAAGCCGGAGTAGATCTGCACCAGGCTCGCACCGGCGAGAATCTTCTCCGCCGCATGCTTGCCTTCGGTAATCCCGCCAGCCGCAATGATCGGCAACCGCCCCGCCAATTCACTGGCCAGCACCTTCACGGTATTGGTGCTCTTCTCACGCACCGGCGCACCGGACAACCCGCCCGCCTCGTCGCCATGCTCCATGCCCTCAACGCCAACACGGCTGAGGGTGGTGTTGGTCGCGATTACCGCGTCCATGCCGGTTTCGATTAACGCCTGGGCGACCTGCGCAGTTTCTTCATCGGTCATGTCCGGCGCGATCTTGATCGCCAGCGGCACATGCTTGCCGTGACGCAGGGCCAGTTCGGCACGGCGCGTGGCCAGATCGGCGAGCAACTGCTTGAGCGAATCACCGAACTGCAGGCTGCGCAGGCCCGGGGTGTTCGGCGAGCTGACGTTGACCGTGACGTAGCTGGCGTGGGCATAAACCTTGTCCAGGCAGATCAGGTAGTCGTCGACCGCGCGTTCAACCGGGGTATCGAAGTTCTTGCCGATATTGATGCCCAGCACGCCTTTGTATTTCGCTGCGGCCACACGCGCCAGCAGGTTATCGACACCGAGGTTGTTGAAACCCATGCGGTTGATGATCGCCTCGGCTTCCGGCAAGCGGAAAATCCGTGGTTTCGGGTTGCCCGGCTGCGGACGCGGGGTCACGGTGCCGATTTCAACAAAACCGAAACCCAGCTGTGCGAAACCGTCGATGGCCGCGCCATTCTTGTCCAGACCGGCCGCCAGACCCACCGGGTTCGGAAACTCGAGGCCCATGACCGTCACCGGTTTCTTCGCCGGCGCCTTGCACAGCAAGCCGTTGAGGCCCAAACGCCCACCCGCGCCGATCAGATCCAGCGACAGATCGTGGGAGGTTTCCGGGGAAAGTTTGAACAACAGCTGACGGGCCAGGGAATACATGGGCGGCGATGACTCGGGCGGCGAAAAGAGGCGGCGATTATAGCCGGGCATCGACCTGCCGCGCGAGGCGCACGCGCAAATCACTGGCAGTGGCATATGCCTTGCACCCTCCTTGACTATCAGCGCGCAGGCCAATGACGGCAGGCGGGCAAGGACAATGGCGTCGTCCCGGGTTTTGCCTGCGCAAAGTCCGCGGCGGCGCTTTTTTTCAAGGTGGCGGTGTATGAATGAACCTTCGGTAGGGCCACTGGCCTGGGTCAATGGCAGCGATGCTCCGGAAAAGACTGCAATCAACCTCGGTTTCATGGCGTTGAGCGACTGTGCATCGGTTGTCGTCGCGGCCACGCAGGGCTTTGCCCAGCCTTACGGGCTGACCCTGAATCTCAAGCGCCAAAGCTCCTGGGCCAACCTGCGCGACAAACTGGTCAGCGGTGAACTGGATGCTGCCCACAGTCTGTACGGTCTGATCTACGCCGTGCATCTGGGCATTGGCGGTGGGGCGTCGAGCGACATGGCGGTGTTGATGGGGCTGAACCAAAACGGTCAAAGTCTCAACCTGTCCCACGGCCTGCAGAACATTGGTGTGACCAGTCCTGAAGCGCTGGACCGCCACGTGCACCAAAGCCGCGCAAAACTCACCTTCGCCCAGACCTTTCCCACTGGCACTCATGCGATGTGGCTGTATTACTGGCTGGCGAGTCAGGGCATTCATCCGTTACAGGATGTCGACAGCGTGGTGGTGCCGCCGCCGCAAATGGTTGCGCATCTGCAAGCCGGACGCATCGATGGTTTTTGCGTCGGCGAGCCTTGGGCCGCCAGCGCGGTGCAGCAGGATCTCGGTTTTACCCTGGCGACCAGCCAGACCATCTGGCCCGATCACCCGGAAAAAGTCCTTGGCTGCACCCGTGAATTTGTCGAGCAGTATCCGAACACGGCACGGGCGCTGGTGATGGCGATCCTTGAAGCCAGTCGCTTTATTGAAGAGAGCCCGGAAAATCGGCGCAGCACCGCGCAGTTGCTCAGCGCGCCGGAATATCTGGACGCTCCGCTTTCGTGCATTGAGCCGCGTTTTCTCGGTGACTATGCCGATGGCCTTGGCAATCGCTGGCAGGATCCGCACGCGCTGCGTTTTCACGGTAACGGCGAGGTGAATCTGCCTTATTTGTCGGACGGTATGTGGTTCATGACCCAGTTCCGCCGCTGGGGCCTGCTGCGCGAAGATCCGGATTACCTCGCCGTCGCCCGCCAGGTTCAGCAACTGGATATCTACCGCGACGCCGCCACCGCTGTCGGCGTCGCCGCGTGGGGCACCGACATGCGCAGCAGTCAGTTGCTCGACGGCAAAATCTGGGATGGTAGTGACCCGGCCGCTTACGCGCGCAGCTTCAAGCTGCACGCGTTGAACGACGACGCTCCCCTTCTCGCCCGCCGCTGACAGGAGACCGCGAACATGTTGCGCATTCTGCTGATCAATGACACGGCGAAAAAAGTCGGTCGCCTGAAAGCCGCGCTGACTGAAGCCGGTTTCGAGGTCATCGACGAGTCCGGCCTGACCATCGACCTGCCCGCGCGCGTCGAAACGGTGCGCCCGGACGTGATTCTGATCGATACCGAGTCACCGAGCCGCGATGTCATGGAGCAAGTCGTGCTGGTCAGCCGCGACCAGCCACGGCCAATTGTGATGTTTACCGATGAGCATGATCCGGGGGTGATGCGCCAGGCAATCAAGTCCGGGGTCAGCGCCTACATCGTTGAAGGCATTCATGCACAGCGTCTGCAGCCGATTCTCGATGTAGCAATGGCGCGCTTCGAGAGTGATCAGGCGTTGCGGGCGCAGTTGCAGGCGCGTGATCAGCAACTGGCTGAGCGTAAGCGCATCGAACTGGCCAAGGGGTTGCTGATGAAGATGAAGGATTGCAATGAGGAAGAGGCTTACACCCTGATGCGGCGCCAGGCGATGAGCCGGCAGCAAAAGCTGATTCAGGTGGCGGAGCAGATTATTGCCATGAGTGAGTTGCTTGGCTGAAAGTACTGAACGCTTGAAAAGCCCCTCACCCTAGCCCTCCCGAAACGTCGGACCGCCCATAGGGAGAGGGGACTGACCTAGGTGTCTGGCGTCAAACATCGACC
>NZ_AKJR01000172.1:0-16373 GCF_000282235.1 Pseudomonas sp. GM24
CCTACAGGGATCGCATTCTCATGTAGGAGCTGCCGCAGGCTGCGATCTTTTGCTTTTAGCCCCAAACCGCATTAGCTTTGACAACTTGTTACGGCATGAGTCGAGGTGTGCGATGGAGCTTCAAACATGGCTGGCGTTTTTTGCCGCCTGCTGGGTGATCAGTCTGTCCCCGGGTGCTGGCGCCATTGCGTCGATGTCCAGCGGTCTGCAATACGGTTTCTGGCGCGGTTACTGGAACGCCCTTGGCCTGCAAATCGGTCTGGCGGTGCAGATTGCGATTGTCGGCGCCGGTGTGGGCGCGATCCTGACTGCTTCGGCCACGGCCTTTCACGCGATCAAATGGTTCGGTGTCGCTTATCTGGTGTATCTGGCCATCAAGCAATGGCGTGCGCTGCCCATGGACATGAGCGATGACGCGGCGGTGCGGCCGATCGGCAAGCCGCTGGCGCTGGTGTTCCGTGGCTTTCTGGTGAACATCAGCAACCCCAAGGCTTTGGTGTTCATGCTCGCGGTGCTGCCGCAGTTCATCAACCCGCATGCGCCGTTGCTGATTCAGTATCTGGTGATTGGCGTGACCATGATCTGCGTCGACCTGATCGTGATGGCCGGCTACACCGGTCTGGCGTCGAAGGTGCTGCGTCTGTTGCGCACACCGCAGCAGCAGAAACGCATGAACCGCACGTTTGCCGGGCTGTTCATTGGCGCGGCGGCGTTTATGGCGACGTTGCGTAAAGCGGCGGCGTAAACCTCGCCAGCACAAAAAAAGGCGACCTTTGCAGGTCGCCTTTTTTTGTGGCTGGGACGCAGAGCGTCCCGGGATGCATTCCCACGCGGAGCATGGGAATGATCAGCGGCCAGTCATCAGCGCAAGATCACTGGTGCAGTATCACGCGGCAGGTTGTTGCGCTGCGGCGCTTCACGCGGCTGCTCGTAACCGCCGCCACCGAGCTGCATGCTCAGTTGCCCGGCTACGTCCTCACCCAGCGCCTTCGACACGTCACGCACCACCCGTGGGCGGTTCAGCGAGATCTTGATGTCGCGATGGTTCACCAGTTTGGTGTCCTGCGCTTCACCCATCGCCGTGAAGGCCGAGGTGATCTCGAAGGTCTTGGTATTGATCAGGCTGAAGTCCGCCACCAGCGTCAGGCCCAGCACCGCCGAATAGCTGTCGGTGTTCGCCAGCTCGTTGATGTCCTGAGTGAAGTCGATATCGGACACGGTGCCGAACAGCACGTAGTCGGCGCCCTTGAAGTTACCGGCCTTGATGCGCTTGATCACATCAAAGACATCACCCTTGGACGACGCGGTGTACGGCGTGCCTTGCACCAGCTGGAACATACCGGTGCGCAGGATTTCACCCTTGATGTCGCCGGTGAATTTACGCAGCTCGGTCTGTTCGATGTAGCTGGTCGTTGCTTCAATCTCGTTGTAGCTCGAAGAGCCACTGGAGCTGTAGTAACCCTCGCGGTGATTGCTCTGGGCCGAAACGATGTGGATGTATTGCTCCACACGTTCCTGATACGCCAGATCCGTCACCGCGACTTTCGGGGCCGCTTGCACGCTGAACGCGCAAGCCAGGGCCATCATGCCAATCCATGCGCGCATCAATTAACGCTCCGTGGTTTTGCGGATCTCTTTTTCGTCCATCCACTCGGCCAGACCGCTTTCAACGTCGATCAGTTGCAGGCTGAATTTGTAGAAGACGTCCTTGTAGTCGCTGCTGCGCTTGACGATCGAGCTGATCGAACCTTCGATGCGGTACTTGGCGGCAACCATGTTGCCAGTCTTGGCCACGGTGCTCTTCTTGTACAGGCCGCTCTGGTTTTGCAGCTTGAGCTGGTCAACCTGGCTCTGCATCGCGTTGTTGTCACTGGCAAAGCGCGCTACGCCGGTTTTCATCAGTTGAGTCTTGATGCTGGTGGTGATTTCGCGAGTGTCGATGTACTCGCTGGTCTTGTTCTTCACGTCGTAGACCTGAACCACCGGACGGCCCTGCAGAATGCCGGACTGAGCCAGCGAGCGGGTCATCGACTCGGCGATCATTTGCAGGTCGGTCGAACCGAATTCGTTGGTCACGGTTTCAACCGCTTTGGTGTCGCCGTAGCTGATGTTCTTGCTGCCCAGGGTCGGCGAAGTGTTGGCGCAACCGGAGGCCAGCAGGGCGATAACGGCAATGCAGGAAAAGCGTACAAACATGGGAATGCTCTCTAAATCAGAAATAGGGTGTCAGGCTTACGGCGTCTTGATTTCCAGACGGAAGTCCACGGCTTTCGGGGTCGGGGCAATCCCCTGAATGAAGCTGGTCTGGGCGCCGTACATCATTTGGCTTTTCCACACTTCTTCTTCGGCGATCGGGAAACCTTCCGCGCCGAGCCAGGCGAAGCGGTAGTAGAAAATCTTGTTGCTGTTGAGGGTGTTGCTCAACTGCACATTGACCGTCATGAAGCCGTTTTCGCGAGCGACGCGCATGGCGCCGACGACGATGTGTTTCTGCGGACCCATGGCCACGACTTTGCTCGCGGCGCTGCCCGGCTCTGGCGGTGGCGGGGTGGCGCAACCGCTCGCCAGCAAGGCGAGGGCGGCGACGGCGATGAGTTTGAAGCGCATGCAAAGACTCCGTTCTTAAGGTTGTTTGAGGCTGGCGACGTTGGTTGCGCCGGCGCTCGGGATCACGTGAGCGGCGAGACCGCCGGCGAACACCTGGTTGCCCACAGCGCGCAGGCTGATCACTTGGTAACGCTGATCGACAGTCACCTTGACCACCGAACCGCCGACGGCGCTCGGCAGGGTAACCTGATGCTCACCCTTTTTCAGTCGCAGACGCACCACTTGGGTGTTGTCCGGCAGGGTACGCCACGTACGGGTATCGGCACCTTCGAGCACAGCTGAAGAGATACCGACGGCGAGACCGGCCAGTGGGTTGGTTTCGTTGATCTTCTTCTGCGCCACGCCTTTGGTGATCGCCCGCACGGTGGTGCGCAGGATGATCCCCGGCATGTCGTCACGCAGGGCGCGGCGGGACATGGCGGTGGTGCTGTTGAGCGCGGTCAGATCGACCTGCTGACCGTCGACGCCGATTTGCGCGAAAGTCGCCGTGGAGGTGTCCGGTTTGATGATCGGGAACGACAGCGGCGTGATCACCACATTGTTGGAGATCGGCAATGGCAGCGGAACGCGGATCGAGTCGCGGGCTGGGGCCAGACCGCTTTGCACCACGATCAGAATGTCGCTGTCGTCGGATTTGCTCGGCTTGTCGAGATTGACCAGCGCCTGCTCCAGCAGCGGCGTGTTCGGGCGCAGTTCGGCAGCCTTGCGGTAGCCCGGTGCAGCCAGGCCTTTCTCGCCCAGGGCTTCATAGACGAAACCGGACAGGTAATGGCTGAACGCACTCTGGTAGCTGTTTTTCAGGCCAACCACTTCCGGCGCGTCGAGACTGGCGACCGGGTAGCCTTGCAGGTCCTTGTACTGCGTCTTGATGCCTTCTTTTTCGGCTTCTTCCTCGCTCTTGAGGTATTCCTTGTCACGCAGCTCGGCGATCACTGCTTCACGTTCGTGAGTTTTCTTGATCGCAGTACGTGCGCCGTCGAAATCGTTGACTGCCAGCAGGTTCAGGGCCATCTGCGTGGTCAACATGACTTTTTCGTAATCATAGCCTTCGTAGCGACGCACTTTGTCGTTGACCAGGAAACTGCCGAACTGGGCCAGGTACTTGTCGGTATCGAGCTTGACCGAGTCTTCCCACTTGCCAACCACCTGGTCGGCGCTGGTCCAGGCATTCTGGCTGCCGGAGAGGTCGCCCTTGGCGCGCAGCAACTCACCTTTCTCGAAGTAATAGAGCAGGTCTTTATCAGGGCCGGTGTTGTTCTTTTCCAGCAGAGTCAGCGCGGCGTCGACGTTGCCGGTGGCCAGTTGCTGATTGGTCTGTGCCAATTCAGAGTCGTAATTGCGAAACGCCGAACAGCCGGACAGCAGAGTGACGGCGCTGAGCGCGATCAGAGTGGGGGCGCGGAATGCCATGGGGGTACTTCTTCCCTGGAGTAATACAGCCGCGGATGCTGGTCGGGCTGGTGTGACCCATCGACAGTGGCACTGGCCTCCTGCCAATTCCTCATAACCTGAGGAGCTTTAATGCCGTTTCGCAATAGCGAGGGCGCGGCATTATAAGCGGGTGGTAGTGGCTATGTAATAGCTTTTTAATTGCACTGGTTAGTTAGATGCCATTACTTATTTCAGGTTGGATACCACGCTGCTTGCCGGTGCCCCGCTGGACTGGAAGGCGCTGCCATTGGCAAACACGTGCTCACCCAAGGCGCGCAGGCCGATAACCTGGCGATTCTGGTCGATGCGGATTTTCATTGGAGCAGCGCCGGGCGCGTTAGGCAGGCTGATCAGGTGATCACCCTTTTTCAGGCGCAGACGCACGACTTGGGTGAGGTTGGGCAAGGTGCGCCAGGTGCGGGTGTCGGCCTGCTCGAAACCGTCCCAATGAGTGACATAGGAGGCTTTGCTCGGGTCGCGTCGGTTGTCCGTGGCTTGAACGTCAGCCGCCAGAAAGGCCCGATAGGTCGTACGCTGGATAATGCCCGGCATGTCGTCACGCAGGGTGCGCAAGGACATGTCGGTAATGCTGTTGACGGCGATCAGCTTTTTCTGACGACCGTCGATGCTCACTTGATTGAATGAAGGTGTGGATGTGTCTGGCACCATCACGGGAAACGATACATTGGCGACGATGACTTGCCCGTCCGCCAACTTCACCGGATAGGGCACGCGCACGGAACTGCGGGCCGGTGCCAGGCCGCTCTGCACGATGATCAGTACGTCGCTTTCGTCTGCCTTCAGTCCAGGGTTGTCGAGGTCGCGCAATGCCTGCTGGAAAAACGCCATGTCCGGGCGCAGTTCGATCGCCTGACGATAGCCGGGCGCTGCCAGATCTTTCTCGCCGAGCGCTTCGTAGGTAAAACCGGCGAGATAGTGACTGAACGCGCTCTGATAGCCGTTCTTCAAGGCGATGACGGCGGATGATTCCAGCATGACCACTGGGTAGCCTTGCAGGTCCTTGTAATGGACGCGGGCGCCGCTGGCCTTGGCCGCCTCCTCGACACGCTCGTATTCCAGTTCTCGCTGCCGGGCGATCAATGCTTCACGCTCGTGGGTTTTCTTGATGTCGGCGCGGGCACCGTCAAAGTCATTCAGGGCCAGTTGGTTGAGGGCCATTTGCGTGGTCAGCATGACTTTTTCGTAGTCGTAGCCATCGTAGCGGCGCAGCTTGTCATTGATGATGCTGCCCCACTGATTGCCCATGGCGGCGAGCAATTTGTCGCCAGTGGTTTCAATGGTGTCCTGGCGCTGTATGACCATTTGCTCGGCGCTACGCCAGGCAATCTGGCTCTGCGGGAATTCACCGCCAGCGCTTAGCACCGCACCCTTCTCGAAGTAATAGAGCAAATCCTTTTCTTCGCCCGGGTTGTGTGCCTCGATCAAGGCCAGTGAACCGCCGATATTGCCGGCCTTGAGCTGTTGCGTGGTCTGTTGCAGTTCCAGGTCGTAATCACGGTAAGCGGCGCAACCACTGAGTTGCACAAGGGTGGCGATCAGCAGGGACGGCAACAAACAGTGGCGCATGAGCGGGTTCTTCCTTGAACGGAGAGGGCGAAATGATGGCGCATTATAGGGGCGCTTTGCAGCTGCCGGGGTGGTATGGATTGCGCTAGGCTTGCCCGCTCACCGATCAATTGAGTTGCGGTACTTCAATGAATCAACTGCTGGCCATGCGTGCGTTCCGTTGCATCGTCGAGTGTCGCGGTTTCAGTGCTGCGGCGGAACGGCTCGAGACTACGCACTCGACCATCTCCCGGCAGTTGCAGCAACTGGAAGCCGAGCTGGGCACGCGTCTGATCAATCGCAACACCCGGCGTTTCAGCCTGACCACGGCGGGGCAGCAGTATTACCTCGCCTGCGTGGATATTCTCGATCGCCTTGATCAGGCCGCTGTGGCGGTCGGTCAGGCCCAGGAGAAACCCAGTGGTGTCTTGCGCATCAGTGCGCCCGTGGTCATCGGTACGCTGGAACTGGCGAAGTGGCTGCCAGGGTTTCAACAGCGTTATCCCGAGATTGAAGTCGATCTGTCCTGCGATGACCGTTTTGTCGATCTGATCGCCGAAGGCCTCGATGTCGCGTTGCGCATCTGCGGGCCGCTTGAAGATTCGTCTCTGGTGGCGCGGTTGCTCACGGTTTCGCCGATGCTGCTGGTCGCGTCACCGGCCTATATCGCACGGCACGGATTGGTACGGCAGGTTCGGGAACTGGCCGGGCATCAGTTGCTGGCGTTTGCCGGTGGCAGTGACTGGACGCTGACCGATGCGCGCGGAGTTGCCACGCAGATCCGTGCGCATGGGCGCTTCAAGGCCGACTCGATCAGCTCGCTGCACGCCGCTGCGTTGGCCGGTGTGGGCATTGCCGCGTTCACCCGTGCGACGGTGCAGGATGACTTGTTGAGCGGACGGTTGGTGCAGATGCTGCCCAACTGCAGCCTGGGTCAACGGCACTATTACGCGCTGTATCCCCATGCCCGGCATGTGGCGCTCAAGGTCAAAGTGTTCGTTGAGTTCATGGCCGAACACTACCGTAGCGGCAGTCCGGCGTTAGGCTAAATTGCCGACAAAGCTTGAGGGAAACGCGTTCGAAGTGAACAATATGTAACTTCGCATTTCCATTTGAGAATTCTTCATGACTGCCGCGTCCCGTTTCCTGGCCTGGCTGGTGTTCCCGTTGTTTGCCCTGAGCAGCTTCAATCTGCTGGCTGATACCGTGGAAGGCGCACCGCAAGCGCTGCATTTGCTCGATTACATCAGCGCCGACTACCCGCCGACGGTAGCGGCGGGCAAGGTTGTCGATGATTCCGAATACCGCGAGCAACTGGAGTTCACGCGGGCGCTGCAAGGCTTGATCACCGGCATGCCGGCCAAGCCTGAAAAGGCTGCGCTGGAGCAGGGCGTTGAAGCCTTGCACGCGGCGATCACCGCGAAACAGGACGGCGCCGAAGTGGCCCGACAGGCGCGGCAACTGGGCGCGCAACTGGCGGTGGCGTATGAAGTCAGCCAGGCACCGATCATCACCCCCGACCCCACCCGTGGTGCGCCGCTCTATGCGCAGAATTGCTCGGTGTGCCACGGCGACAGTGGCGCCGGTGACGGCCCGGCGGGGCTCGGCATGACCCCGGCACCGGCCAATCTGCGTGATGCGGCGCGGTTGGATCACCTGAGCTTGTACGCGATCTACAACACCCTTGGCCAAGGCGTCGAAGGCACCGACATGCCGGCGTTTGCCGATCAGCTTGATGATCGCCAGCGTTGGGATCTGGCGACTTACATCGCCGGCTTCAGCGCCGATCCGGCGGCGGCCAAAGCCGAGAAGACTTACAACATCGCCGATCTGGCGCGCCAGACCCCGGCTGAGGTACAGGCCGCCGACGGCGCGCAAGCCGCAGCGACGTTCCGTGCACAACGTGCACAGCCGCCGCAGGTCAAGCGCGGCCCGGCGCAGTTGCTCGACTACACCGCCGCAACGCTGGACAAGAGCCTTGCCGCTTATCGCGCCGGCGAACACGATCAGGCATACGACCTGTCGGTCGCGGCCTATCTGGAAGGCTTCGAACTGGTCGAGAGCTCGCTGGATAACGTCGACGCCAATGTGCGCAAGGACACAGAAAAATCGCTGATGGCTTACCGGCAATCGTTGCAGGACGGTTTGCCGGTCGAGCAGGCCGAGCAGCGTCTGGACGCCGCAAAGGCCAAGCTCAAGGAATCCGCCGGGTTGCTCGGCAGCGACGGCCTGAGCTGGTCGCTGAGCTACATTTCCGGCCTGCTGATTCTGCTGCGCGAAGGTCTGGAAGCGATTCTGGTACTGGCGGCGATTCTTGCGTTCCTGCGCAACACCGGCCAGCAGTCAGCGGTGCGCAGTGTCAACGTCGGTTGGGGCCTGGCGCTGCTGGCCGGCCTCGGCACCTGGGCGTTGGCGGCGTATGTGATCGACGTCAGCGGCTCGCAGCGTGAACTGCTCGAAGGCGCCACGGCGCTGTTTGCCAGTGTCATGGTCTTGTGGCTCGGTGTGTGGATGCATGACCGCCGGCATGCAGCGGCCTGGCAGGATTACATCAAGAGCAGTCTGGTCGGTGGTGGCGGGCGTTTCGGCTTCGCGATTCTGGCGTTCTTCTCGGTGTATCGCGAGCTGTTCGAAGTGATCCTGTTCTACGAAACCCTGTGGCTGCAGGCCGGCCCGGCCGGGCATGACGCGGTCCTCGCCGGTGGCGCGACGGCATTGGTGCTGCTGGTGGGGCTGGCGTGGGTAATCCTGCGCGGTTCGGCGAAACTGCCGTTGACGCTGTTCTTCAGCATCAACGCCGCGTTGCTCTGCGCGTTGTCGGTGGTGTTTGCCGGGCATGGCGTGAAGGCGTTGCAGGAAGCCGGAATCTTTGGCACGCGGCCGGTGGCGTTCTTTGAATTCGACTGGCTGGGGATTCATGCCGATGCCTATTCGCTGACGGCGCAAGCGGTGGCGATTCTGGCGATTGTGGTGTTGTATGGGCGTAGTTGGGTGGCGGAGAAGCGGCGGGTTTCGGCTGCTTGATTGAGTGCTCCCTTAAAAGATCGCAGCCTTCGGCAGCTCCTACATGGGCGTAGCATGTCGCAATATTGCGGCGCGACGCGCACTCTGTAGGAGTTGCCGAAGGCTGCGATCTTTTGCTTTTAGAGGTAAAGAAAATGCGTGTATGGATCGATGCCGACGCCTGCCCACGGGCGGCGAAGGATCTGGTGGTGAAGTTCGCCCTCAAGCGCCAGTTCGAAGTGGTGCTGGTGGCCGGGCAGCCGCAGATCAAGCCGGGGCTGGCCATCGTCAAACTGATCGTGGTGCCGAGCGGCCCGGATGCGGCAGACGATTATCTGGTCGAGCACGCGGTACCGGGGGAGCTGGTGATTTGCAGCGATATTCCATTGGCCGATCGTTTGGTGAAGAAGGGCGTCGCGGCGCTGGATCCACGCGGCAAGGAGTTCGATGCGCAGAACATGGGCGAGCGCTTGGCCGTGCGCAATCTGTTCACTGATCTGCGCGAACAAGGCCAGATGAGCGGCGGACCGGCGCCGTTTGGCGATCGCGAGAAACAGGCGTTTGCCAATGCGCTGGACCGGATCCTGACCCGACTGACGCGCAAACCCTGAGCCTTATGACGATCATTCCCACGCTCCGCGTGGGAATGCATCTTGGGACGCTCTGCGTTCCGGTCTTACCGCAAATGTAACGCCAAAGTGAGCAGGCGCGGAGCGCCAATGGCGGCATTCCCACGCAGAGCGTGGGAACGATCATACGGGGAATCAGGCGTCGTTTTCGTGGGTCAGTTCGAGGACGCGATCCACGAGCTTGTTGATCCCCGAAGCCGCCTCACTGATGTTCTGCGCCAGCATGTAAGCCGGGGTCGTCACCAGTTTGCGCGCCTTGTCTTCGATGATTTCCGTCACCGCGCAGTCTTCATGAGTGGCACCCATCTTGTTCATCGCCGTGGCGGTGTCGGCGTCGTTGCCGATGGTGCAGGTCACGCCCGGGCCATAGATCTTCGCCGCCAATGCCGGGGAAATGCACATCAGGCCCACCGGTTTGCCTGCTTCGGCGAATGCTTCGGCCAAGGCCAGCACTTGCGGCTGCACGGTGCAGCCCGCGCCTTCAACGGCAAAGTTCGAAAGGTTCTTCGCCGCACCAAACCCTCCCGGCACGATCAGCGCATCGAAGTCGTCGACATCGGCGTCGCGGATGTCCTTGATGTTGCCGCGGGCAATGCGCGCCGATTCCACCAGGACGTTGCGCGACTCGGGCATTTCTTCGCCGGTCAGGTGATTTATCACATGCAATTGCGCGATGTTCGGGGCGAAGCACTGTACCTGCGCGCCACGTTGGTCGAGGCGCAGCAGGGTGATGACGCTTTCATGGATTTCGGCGCCGTCGTACACGCCACTGCCGGACAGGATCACTGCAACTTTTTTGCTCATGGGTTTCTCTCCAGATTCATGGCGCTAAATGTCCACTAAATTATCGCGCGTTGCCATAGGCTCAAGAGCTGGCGGCACCTGCATGGAGCGCTTTCTACATGGATCGCAACAACGGCGGGGTGTTCATTATTTGCGGTTGCCTGCTGCGAAAACGAGCGGGAGATTTTTCGCGTGAGAACGCCGCTGGCGAACGGCAGTCCGCTAGCGCAGAGGGGGCAAATGATTGAAAGAGGCGGCCAGCCCGCGCTGTGCGCAGGGCTGTACGCCAGTCGCCAGCGAGTTACTCGGCTGGCGTCTTCGGTTCGGCAGGTTTGGCCACTTCGGCTTGACTCAGCAGTGCAGCTTTCGCGGCTTGCTCGTCGGCGTAGACCTGTTTGGCCAGCCGCGCATTCTTGAAGCGGCGGCGCAGCCACAGACCGACACCCAGCACCAGCAACGCACCCAGCACCCACAGCTCGTACTTCTTGATGCTGCCGAGCATGCCTTCCAGCACTGCACCGAAGTGGTAAGCGGCGGCGGCCAGCGCGGTCGCCCAGATCGCCGCACCGATGCCGTTGAGCAGCAGATAACGTCCCGGCGGATAACCCGACAGGCCGATCGCCACCGGCATCACCGTGCGCAGACCGTAAACGAAACGGAAGCTCAACACCCAAATGTCAGGATGCTTGCGAATGTGCTCCAGCGCGCGGTCGCCCATCAGCTGCCAGCGCGGTTTGCGCGCGAGCAATTTGCGCCCGTGTTTGCGGCCGAGGAAGTACCACAGCTGATCGCCGGCATAGCTGCCGCAGAACGCCACGACCACCACCAGGTTGATGTCCATGTATCCACGGAACGCGAGGAAGCCCGCGAGCACCAGGATGGTTTCGCCTTCGAAGAACGTGCCGAGGAACAAGGCAAAATAGCCAAAGTCATGCAGAAATTGTTGGAGCATTGTCTGGGTGCTGGCGAAATGAACGCGCAGCCTAACCCTTCGGACACATTCATGAAAGTGTCCAAATGTGTCTCGACGTGAACAATTCCTACACTGAGAATGGAATGCGGCTACACGTCACAGGTCTCACACAACTGTCATCTGTTCGTCATAATGGCCGTCTATAACTGTCACGCTCGCCCGTTTGCGCGGGCTCAGGAGTCTGCCGTGAGCTTTACCCCCGCCAATCGTCTGTTCCCTGCCACTCGCCTGCGTCGCAACCGTCGTGATGATTTTTCGCGTCGGCTGGTGCGGGAAAATGTGCTGACGGTCGATGACCTGATCCTGCCGGTGTTCGTGCTCGACGGTGAAAACCGCCGCGAAGCCGTGGCTTCGATGCCTGGGGTAGAGCGGTTGACTATCGATCTGCTGCTCGAAGAAGCGGCGAAGTGGGTCGAGCTGGGGATTCCGGCGCTGGCGCTCTTTCCGGTCACCCCACCTGAATTGAAGTCCCTCGACGCTGCTGAAGCCTGGAACCCCGAAGGCATCGCCCAGCGCGCCACCCGCGCGCTGCGTGAGCGTTTCCCGGAACTGGGGGTGATCACCGACGTTGCGCTTGATCCGTTCACCACCCACGGTCAGGACGGCATCCTCGACGAAGAAGGCTACGTGCAGAACGACATTACCGTCGACGCACTGGTCCGCCAGGCCTTGTCCCATGCCGAAGCCGGCGCTCAGGTGGTCGCGCCGTCGGACATGATGGACGGTCGCATTCAAGCGATCCGCGAAGCGCTGGAAATCGCCGGCCACGTCAACGTGCGGATCATGGCCTACTCGGCCAAGTACGCCAGCGCCTATTACGGCCCGTTCCGCGATGCCGTGGGTTCAGCCTCGAACCTCGGCAAGGCGAACAAAGCCTCTTATCAGATGGACCCGGCCAACAGCGACGAAGCGCTGCACGAAGTCGGTGCGGACTTGTCTGAAGGCGCGGACATGGTCATGGTCAAACCGGGCATGCCCTACCTGGACATTCTTTTCCGGGTAAAAGATGCCTTCAAAGTGCCGACCTTCGTCTATCAGGTTAGCGGCGAATACGCCATGCACATGGCGGCGATCCAGAATGGCTGGTTGAGCGAGGCGGTGATTGTCGAATCACTGACCGCCTTTAAACGTGCCGGCGCTGATGGCATCCTGACTTACTTTGCTGTCCGCGCCGCTCAATTGTTACGAGAGCAGAAATAGCCCTCCCAGGAACATTCAATGAATACCGAAGGACTCACGGAAGTTGCAGTAAAAGAAGCTCAACCGGTGGTCGAGCAAATCACCGAAACCCCGCCGGAACTGGAGCCTGCGCCACCCGCGCCAGTCGCCGAACCTGTCGCGGCGGCGCCAGTGATTGCCATACCGGGCCTGGATGACAGCAGCCTGTACATCCACCGTGAGCTTTCGCAACTGCAATTCAATATCCGCGTGCTGGAACAGGCGCTGGACGAGTCCTATCCGTTGCTGGAACGCTTGAAGTTCCTGCTGATCTTCTCCAGCAACCTCGATGAATTCTTTGAAATCCGCGTCGCCGGTCTGAAGAAACAGATCACTTTCGCCCGGGAGCAGGCCGGAGCTGATGGCTTGCAACCGCATCAGGCGCTGGCGCGGATCAGCGAGCTGGTCCACGGTCATGTTGATCGTCAGTACGCGATCCTCAACGACATTCTGTTGCCGGAGCTGGAAAAGCATCAGGTGCGCTTCATCCGTCGCCGCCACTGGACGGTCAAGATCAAAACCTGGGTGCGCCGCTATTTCCGCGACGAGATCGCACCGATCATCACCCCGATCGGGCTCGACCCGACGCACCCGTTCCCGTTGCTGGTGAACAAGAGCCTGAACTTCATCGTCGAGCTGGAAGGCATCGACGCCTTCGGTCGCGACTCCGGTCTGGCGATCATCCCGGCGCCGCGCTTGCTGCCACGGATCATCAAGGTGCCGGAAGAAGTCGGCGGCCCCGGCGACAACTATGTGTTCCTGTCGTCGATGATCCACGCCCACGCCGATGACCTGTTCCAGGGCATGAAGGTTAAAGGCTGCTACCAGTTCCGCCTGACCCGAAACGCCGACCTGGCGCTCGACTCCGAAGATGTCGAAGACCTGGCCCGCGCGCTGCGTGGCGAGTTGTTCTCGCGTCGTTACGGTGATGCGGTGCGTCTGGAAGTCGCTGACACTTGCCCGAAACACCTTTCGGACTATCTGCTCAAGCAGTTCAACCTGAGCGAGAGCGAGCTGTATCAGGTCAACGGCCCGGTCAACCTGACGCGGCTGTTCAGCATCACCGGGCTCGACAGCCATCCGGAGCTGCAATACACGCCGTTCACCCCGCAGATCCCGAAACTGCTGCAGAACAGCGAAAACATCTTCAGCGTGGTCAGCAAGCAGGACATCCTCTTGCTGCACCCATTCGAGTCGTTCACCCCGGTGGTCGACCTGCTGCGTCAAGCCGCCAAAGACCCGCACGTTCTCGCTGTGCGTCAGACCCTGTACCGTTCCGGCGCCAACTCCGAAATCGTCGATGCGCTGGTGGATGCCGCGCGTAACGGCAAGGAAGTGACGGCGGTCATCGAACTGCGTGCGCGGTTCGACGAAGAATCCAACCTGCAACTGGCCAGCCGTCTGCAAGCGGCCGGTGCGGTGGTGATCTACGGCGTGGTCGGCTTCAAGACCCACGCCAAGATGATGCTGATCCTGCGTCGCGAAGCCGGCGAAATCGTCCGCTACGCGCACCTCGGCACCGGTAACTACCACGCCGGCAACGCCAAGCTGTACACCGACTACAGCCTGCTGACCTCCGACGATGCCTTGTGCGAAGACGTTGGCAAACTGTTCAGCCAGTTGATCGGCATGGGTAAAACCCTGCGCATGAAGAAGCTGCTGCATGCGCCGTTCACCCTGAAGAAGGGCATGCTCGACATGATCACCCGCGAGACGCAATTTGCGCTCGACGGCAAACCGGCGCACATCATTGCCAAGTTCAACTCGCTGACCGATCCGAAGATCATCCGCGCGCTGTACAAGGCCAGCCAGTCCGGTGTGCGCATCGATCTGGTGGTGCGCGGCATGTGCTGCCTGCGTCCGGGGATTGCCGGGGTTTCGCACAACATTCATGTGCGCTCGATCATCGGCCGCTTCCTTGAGCACACCCGAGTGTTCTACTTCCTCAATGGCGGCGATGAGCAGATGTTCCTCTCCAGTGCCGACTGGATGGAGCGCAACCTCGACAAACGCGTCGAGACTTGCTTCCCGGTCGAAGGCAAAAAGCTGCTGACCCGGGTGAAGAAAGAGCTGGAGCTGTACCTGACTGATAACACTCATAGCTGGAGCTTACAGTCGGATGGCCGTTACATCCGCAACACGCCGACCGGCAACCAGAACCCGAGGAGTGCGCAGGCGACGTTGCTGGAGCGCTTGGGTAGCCCCATCCTGCCGGTGAGCAGCTGAGGCGTTGAAAGTCAAAAGCCCCTCACCCTATCCCTCTCCCGAAGGGAGAGGGGACTGATCGAGGTGTCTCACGCTATACGCCGACCTGAGAAATCGAGTCGAACTCAGGTTTTGAAAAGCCCACAAATCGGCTCCCTCTCCCTCGGGAGAGGGCTGGGGTGAGGGGCATCGATCTCACGCACACCACTAAATCCCAGCCGAACACCCAATAAAAAAGGCGATCCAGAAGGATCGCCTTTTTTATGCCCAATCGAGGCTCAGTGGACCGTGAGCACAATCCCCACCCGCGTCAGCCAATCCGCCTCAAGCCCGAAATCCGCCTGAGTCAGTTGATTCTCATCCAGCCAGTTTTCAGGGAATTCCACATCCAGGGTGTTGCCCTTGGCGTGCAATACCACCTGCGGCATGGTCTGGGTGCCACGAATGTGGTGGAACAGGATCGCAAAGCGCAGCAGCACGCACAGACGGATCAGCTTGTCGCCGTCGTCGCCGAAGTCAGCAAACTTGTCCTTCGGAATATTGCGGCGATGGCCGCGCACCAATAGCGCGAGCATCTGTTGATCTTCACGGGAGAACCCGGCGAGGTCCGAGTGCTCGATCAGGTAGGCGCCGTGCTTGTGGTAGTGATAGTGCGCGATGTCGAGGCCGACTTCGTGCACTTTCGCCGCCCAGCCAAGGAGTTCGCGCCAGATGCCGTCATCCAGCTCCCAGTCCGCCGCCACCTGATCAAACGCGTGCAAGGCTTTGCGTTCAACTCGTGCGGCCTGTTCCAGATCGACGTGATAGCGCTCCATCAGCGAGGTCAGGGTGCGTTCGCGCACGTCTTCGTGATGATGGCGACCGAGCAGGTCATAGAGCACGCCTTCACGCAGGGCGCCGTCGCAGTGATCCATGCGTTGCAGTTCGAGGGCGTCGAAAATCGCTTCGAGAATCGCCAGACCCGCCGGGAAAATGGTCCGGCGATCCGGCTTGATGCCTTCAAAATCGATCTTGTCGACGTCACCGAGCTTGAACAGACGACGCTTGAGCCAGGCCAAGCCTTCGGCGTTCACTTCGCCGGTGCCGTGACCGCCGGCCTTCAGGGCCAGACCGATGGCGCGGATGGTACCCGAGGAACCGATGGCTTCATCCCAGGTCAGGCGATGCAGGGCATGTTCGATGCTCATGATCTCCAGCCGCGCCGCCGTGTATGCCTGGGCGTAGCGGGCCGGGGTGATCTTGCCGTCCTTGAAGTAGCGCTGAGTGAAGCTGACGCAGCCCATTTGCAGGCTTTCGCGCAGCAGCGGTTCGAAGCGCTGGCCAATGATGAACTCGGTGCTGCCGCCGCCGATGTCGGCGACCAGACGTTTGCCCGGGGTGTCAGCGAGGGTGTGCGAGACGCCGAGGTAGATCAGACGTGCTTCTTCACGACCGGAAATCACTTCCACCGGGTGACCGAGGATTTCTTCGGCGCGATGAATGAATTCGAGGCGGTTGCGCGCTTCGCGCAGAGCGTTGGTGCCGACGATGCGCACGGCGCCGAGCGGCATACCGTTGATCAGTTGGGCAAAGCGTTTGAGGCAATCGAGGCCGCGCTGCATCGATTCTTCGTTGAGCTTGCGCTCGTCGTCGATGCCGGCAGCCAGCTGAACCTTCTCGCCAAGGCGCTCGAGAATGCGGATTTCGCCGTTCTGGGCCTTGGCCACGACCATGTGAAAGCTGTTCGAGCCCAGGTCGATTGCGGCGATCAGGGACAGATTCTTGGCTTGGGATTGCGGCATGGTCAGGGGGTCTCGGTCGATAACCCCGACATCGTGCCACGATCAAACGCTGGCGCCAACGCGCACGGTTCAAACCGCCGGAGCGCGCACCCCGAACCTGATCGTTCCCACGCTCTGCGTGGGAATGCCTCACTGGACGCTCTGCGTCCGCTTTTGGGACGCTCTGCGTCCTTGGCT
>NZ_AKJR01000173.1:0-38141 GCF_000282235.1 Pseudomonas sp. GM24
GATCTTTTGATCTTGCTTCTAAAAATCAAAAGATCGCAGCCTTCGGCAGCTCCTACAAGGATTGCCGCAAATGACCGGATCAAATCACTTGGTCACATATTTCGCGCAAACATCGGCCATCGTGCTGGCTATTGCATAGAACTGGACAGTCACAAAGTCTTTGCGGCATAGTCGCCGGGTTCTGACGATTGCTCACTCATAACAAGGACTACGCAGATGGCAACCCTCCTGGTGCTGCACGGCCCCAACCTGAACCTGCTCGGCACCCGCGAACCCGGCACTTACGGTTCAACGACCCTGGCGCAGATCAATCAGGATCTGGAGCGCCGCGCCCGTGAAGCCGGCCATCATCTGCTGTATCTGCAAAGCAATGCCGAGTACGAATTGATCGACCGCATCCACGCTGCGCGCGGCGAAGGCGTCGATTTCATTCTGATCAATCCGGCGGCTTTTACGCATACAAGTGTCGCATTACGTGACGCGTTGCTGGGAGTGAGCATCCCATTCATCGAAGTGCATTTGTCCAACGTGCACAAACGCGAACCTTTCCGCCATCACTCTTACTTCTCCGATGTAGCGGTGGGAGTGATCTGCGGCCTTGGCGCCAGCGGTTACCGACTGGCCCTGGAGGCTGCACTAGAACAGCTTGAAACACAGGCAACGACTTGAACTACAAGCGTTAAGCGCCCCTGACCGACCCTTGGGAGTTGATGATTCATGGATATCCGTAAAGTTAAGAAACTGATCGAATTGCTGGAAGAGTCCGGCATCGACGAACTCGAGATCAAGGAAGGCGAAGAGTCCGTACGCATCAGCCGTCACAGCAAGACCCCGGCTCAGCAGTACTACGCGCCGGCGCCGATGCAAGCGCCGGCTGCCGCACCTGTTGCTGCTGCTCCGGTGGCTGCTGCAGCCCCGGCTGCCGCTGCTGCCCCTGCGCTGAACGGCACCGTTGCCCGTTCGCCGATGGTCGGCACGTTCTACCGTAAATCTTCGCCAACCTCGCCGTCCTTCGTTGAAGTCGGCCAGACCGTGAAGAAAGGCGACACTCTGTGCATCGTCGAAGCCATGAAGATGATGAACCACATCGAAGCTGAAACCAGCGGTGTGATCGAGTCCATCCTCGTCGAAGACGGCCAGCCGGTTGAGTACGACCAACCGCTGTTCACCATCGTTTGAACTGCGGAGAGCCTTTGATGACTGCGAAGTTGGAAAAAGTTCTGATCGCTAACCGCGGTGAGATCGCCCTGCGGATTCTGCGTGCCTGCAAAGAGATGGGCATCAAGACCGTCGCCGTTTACTCCAAGGCCGACAAAGAGCTGATGCACCTGGGTCTGGCAGACGAATCCGTCTGCATCGGCCCGGCTTCTGCCGCGCACTCTTACCTGCACATCCCGGCCATCATCGCTGCCGCTGAAGTGACTGGCGCTACCGCCATTCACCCAGGCTACGGTTTCCTCGCGGAAAACGCCGATTTTGCCGAGCAGGTCGAGAACTCCGGCTTCGCTTTCATCGGCCCGAAAGCCGAAACCATCCGCCTGATGGGCGACAAGGTTTCGGCCAAGCACGCGATGATCGAAGCTGGCGTGCCAACCGTTCCAGGTTCCGACGGCCCACTGCCGGAAGACGAAGAAACGGCGCTGCGCATCGGTCGTGAAGTCGGCTACCCGGTGATCATCAAAGCCGCTGGCGGCGGTGGTGGTCGCGGCATGCGTGTGGTGCACAAGGAAGAAGACCTGATCGCCTTCGCCAAACTGACCCGCACCGAAGCTGGCGCGGCGTTCGGCAACCCGATGGTGTATCTGGAAAAATTCCTCACCAACCCGCGTCACGTCGAAGTGCAAGTGCTGTCCGACGGCCAGGGTCACGCGATCCATCTGGGCGACCGCGATTGCTCGCTGCAACGTCGTCACCAGAAAGTTCTCGAAGAAGCGCCGGCACCGGGCATCGACGAGAAGGCGCGCGAAGAAGTATTGGCTCGCTGCGTCAAGGCGTGCATCGACATCGGCTACCGTGGCGCCGGTACTTTCGAGTTCCTCTACGAGAACGGTCGTTTCTACTTCATCGAAATGAACACCCGTGTTCAGGTGGAGCACCCGGTTTCGGAAATGGTCACCGGTATCGACATCGTCAAGGAGATGCTCAGCATCGCCGCTGGCAACAAGCTGTCGTTCACGCAGGATGACGTGGTTATCCGCGGTCACTCGCTGGAATGCCGGATCAACGCTGAAGACCCGAAAACCTTCATGCCGAGCCCGGGCACGGTCAAGCATTTCCACGCCCCAGGCGGCAACGGCGTTCGCGTCGATTCGCACCTGTACAGTGGCTATGCGGTTCCGCCGAACTACGACTCGCTGATCGGCAAGCTGATCACTTACGGTGCCACCCGCGACGAAGCCATGGCCCGCATGCGCAATGCCCTGGACGAAATCGTGGTTGACGGGATCAAGACCAACATCCCGCTGCACCGTGATCTGGTTCGTGACGAAGGCTTCTGCAAGGGTGGTGTGAACATTCACTACCTCGAGCACAAGCTGGCTGGCGAGAAGCACTAAGCTTCAGCCCGCACCTGACAAAGCCGCCTTCGGGCGGCTTTGTTGTTTCTGCTGCAAAATCAAAAGATCGCAGCCTGCGGCAGCTCCTGCCTTGGAATGCGAACTCCTGTAGGAGCTGCCGCAGGCTGCGATCTTTTGATCTTCAACCATGTTCGTGTTCTGCCGCGCGCTCGCGTAAACTTGCGCGCTTCTCGCCGGCCGCTAGGCTGCAATCAATATTTTTCAAAGGTGCCCGCCATGCCTTGGCTGCAAGTACGTCTCGCCATCAGCCCGGAACAAGCCGAAACCTACGAAGACGCTTTCCTTGAAGTGGGCGCCGTGTCGGTGACCTTCATGGACGCCGAAGACCAGCCGATCTTCGAGCCGGAACTCAATACCACTCCGCTTTGGGCGCACACGCACCTGCTGGCGCTGTTCGAAGGCGGTACCGAACCGGCACCGGTTCTGGCCCATCTGGAACTGCTGACCGGCAGCCCGCTGCCCGAGCATCACAGCGAAGTCATCGAAGATCAGGACTGGGAACGCAGCTGGATGGACGGTTTTGAGCCGATGCGTTTCGGCCAGCGCCTGTGGATCGTGCCGAGCTGGCACGCTGCGCCGGAACCTGATGCGGTCAACCTGCTGCTCGATCCAGGCCTGGCCTTCGGCACCGGCACGCACCCGACCACCGCGCTCTGCCTGGAATGGCTCGACGGTCAGGACCTGAAAGACTGCAACGTGCTCGACTTCGGTTGCGGCTCGGGGATTCTGGCGATCGCCGCCCTGCTGCTCGGCGCCAAGGAAGCGGTCGGCACTGACATCGACGTGCAGGCGCTGGAAGCTTCGCGCGACAACGCCGGGCGCAATAACATTGCCGATGAGCTGTTCCCGCTGTACTTGCCGGAAGATCTGCCGCAAGTTCAAGCCGATGTGCTGGTCGCCAACATTCTTGCCGGCCCGCTGGTTTCGCTGGCGCCGCAACTGTCCGGGCTGGTCAAGTCCGGTGGACGCCTGGCGCTGTCGGGCATCCTCGCTGAGCAGGGTGACGAAGTGGCTGCAGCTTACGCGCAGGACTTTGATCTCGACCCGATCGCCAATCGCGATGGCTGGGTGCGCATCACTGGCCGTCGGCGCTAATATGTCCGCCTGCATAATCCGGATCGCCGCATGACCGACAGTTTCGTCACCCAGTGCCCGCATTGCCAAACCAGTTTCCGTGTCAGCCATGCTCAATTGAGCGTGGCCCGCGGGGTGGTTCGCTGCGGCTCCTGCCTGCAAGTGTTCAACGCCGCCAAACAGCTGCTGGAACAACACGCCGGCAAGGACGCGGTGACGCCGGTTGCACCACCGCTCGCCGAGCTGCCTGTCGAGGCGTCGCCGAGCATTGCCGCGCCGCCTGTTGTCGAGCCCCCCGCCATTGAACCTGCGGCACCGCGTGCCATCAGCCAGAAACAATGGAGCGCCTCGGCGCTTGATCTCGACAGCCTCGATCTGGACGAAGAACTGGCCCGTCTCGAACAACGGGAAATCCAGCCCGCCACCGAACTCGGCCGCCCGCGCGAAGAGTCCCTGAGCGCCCGACGCGACAGCCCCGAGCCCGATGATGCCGCGTGGCCTGGCAGCCTGTTCAGCGAACCCGCCGATGAGCGGATCCCTGAGCCGGACGACGAGCCGCAAGCCGACGACATTGAACCGCTCACCTCCGAGCGCACCGAGCCTTCGCTGTCGCTGGAACCGGTGGATGTGGATGACGAGCCGGCGATTCCGCATCTGCGCTTGCATGATCCGATCGACCCGAATGCCCGCCGCGAACGCTTGTCGGCCAGCGACGAGGTCGATGACGACGATTTGCCATCGATCGAACCGCTGCGCAAAAAGCGCGAGCGCGCAGAACCCGGCGTACGCGCCGAAGTCCTGCAAGACCTGACTGACGACCCACTGCAACTGGACTGGCAGAAACGCCGCTCACCGTGGGGACGCCGCTTGCTTTGGCTGTTGTTGGTCCTGCTGGCGGCAGGTGGACTGGCTGCCCAGTACATTTCCTATCATTTCGATGAACTGGCTCGACAGGATCAATACCGCCCGTGGTTTCAGCAAATCTGCCCGCAGATCGGCTGCACGGTGCCGTCGAAGGTCGACATCGCCCGGATCAAGAGCAGCAACCTGGTGGTGCGCAGTCACCCGGAGTTCAACGGTGCACTGGTGGTCGACGCGATCATTTATAACCGCGCGACGTTCTCTCAGCCCTTTCCATTACTGGAACTGCGCTTCGCCGACCTCAACGGTCACCTGATCGCCAGTCGTCGTTTCAAACCCGGCGAGTACCTTAGAGGAGATCTCGAAGGTCTGGCCGAAATGCCGCCGCAGACGCCGATCCATATTGCGCTGGATATTCTCGATCCCGGCCCCAAAGCGGTGAATTACAGCCTGAGTTTCCACTCACCCGAGTGAATCCCTGCATGGCTTTCGAATTGACGGCGGTTTTCTGACTTTGCCAGCCACGACCAAACCGGCGGCGATAACAGAATAACTGTTCAGATTTTGTTCAATTCAGCCTTTATCCAGTCATCGAGAGCGGGTATCATGCCAACCCTTTTTCGAACTCTCATGATCCGGCCCCACCTCAGGGAAGTCCTATGTCGGCGGTACGCATCGGCCCATACACATTGCAGAACGGCTTGATTCTCGCCCCGATGGCGGGCGTCACCGATCAGCCCTTTCGTCAGCTGTGCAAGCGTTTGGGCGCAGGGCTTGTAGTCTCGGAAATGGTCACCAGTGACATGAGCCTGTGGAACACCCGCAAGTCGCGCATGCGCATGATCCACGAGGGCGATCCCGAGCCACGCTCGGTACAGATCGCCGGTGGTGATGCACAGATGCTGGCGGACGCAGCGCGGGCCAACGTCGAACTGGGCGCACAGATTATTGATATCAACATGGGTTGCCCGGCAAAGAAGGTCTGCAACAAGGCCGCCGGTTCCGCGTTGTTGAAAGATGAAGCACTGGTGACCGAGATCCTGCAGGCCGTTGTGGCTGCGGTTGATGTGCCGGTCACCCTGAAGATCCGCACCGGCTGGGATCGCGACAACAAGAACGGCCTGACCGTGGCGAAGATCGCCGAGCAGGCCGGGATCACCGCGCTGGCAGTGCACGGCCGCACTCGCGCCGATCTGTACAAGGGTGAAGCCGAGTACGACACGATTGCCGCGATCAAGCAGGCCGTGTCGATCCCGGTGTTCGCCAATGGCGATATCGATTCGCCGGAGAAGGCCCGTTACGTGCTTGACGCGACCGGTGCCGATGGCCTGTTGGTAGGCCGCGCCGCCCAAGGGCGGCCATGGATTTTTCGCGAGATCGAACACTTCCTGCGTACCGGCGAGAAATTGCCGGCGCCGGAGCTGATCGAAGTGGAACACATACTGCTGGAGCATCTGGCCGCACTTCACGCTTTCTATGGGGACGTGATGGGCGTGCGCATTGCGCGCAAGCATGTGGGCTGGTATCTCGCAACCTTGCCGGGCGCCAGGGAGTTTCGCGCCCACTTCAATCGTTTGGATGGTACGGAAACACAATGCGCCAATGTTCGGGAGTTCTTCGCCGAGCATTACAAGAGCCTGACAGGGGACGAAGAAGGGGTGGCCGCATGACGATGATGACCGAGACTTTAGTGAGTGGAACAGCACCCGTGAGCGACAACGTGAATTTGAAACAGCACCTCAACACCCCGAGCGAAGAAGGCCAGACCCTTCGCGGGAGTGTCGAGAAGGCGCTGCACAATTATTTCGCCCACCTTGAGGGCGCGTCCGTCACGGATGTGTACAACCTGGTGCTCTCCGAAGTCGAGGCTCCCCTGCTCGAAAGCGTGATGAACTACGTCAAGGGCAACCAGACCAAGGCCAGTGAGCTGCTGGGACTTAACCGCGGCACGCTGCGCAAGAAACTCAAGCAGTACGATCTGCTGTAAGCATTCAATCAAACCAGAAAGGCGCCCGCGTAAAAAACGGTCGCCTTTTTTGCTGACTTCCTTTGCTTTTGATGGAAATTGAGATGACCGACCAGACTACCCGCCTGCCGATCCGCCGCGCCTTGATCAGCGTTTCCGACAAGACCGGGATCCTCGAATTCGCCAAGGAGCTTGAAGCCCTGGGCGTCGAGATCCTCTCCACCGGCGGGACGTTCAAGCTGCTGCGCGACAACGGTGTTGCCGCAGTGGAAGTCGCGGATTACACCGGTTTCGCCGAGATGATGGACGGTCGGGTGAAAACCCTGCACCCGAAAATCCACGGCGGCATCCTCGGTCGTCGCGGTATCGACGATGCAATCATGAGCGAGCACGGCATCAAGCCGATCGATCTGGTTGCCGTTAACCTCTATCCGTTCGAAGCCACCATCAACAAGCCAGGCTGCGACCTGCCGACCGCCATCGAGAACATCGACATCGGCGGCCCGACCATGGTCCGTTCGGCAGCGAAAAACCATAAAGACGTAGCAATCGTGGTAAATGCCAGCGATTACGCCAGCGTGCTCGAAGGCCTCAAGGCCGGTGGCCTGACCTACGCTCAGCGTTTCGACCTGATGCTCAAGGCCTTCGAACACACCGCCGCCTACGACGGCATGATCGCCAACTACATGGGCACCGTGAACCAGGCCGCTGAAACCCTGAGCACTGAAGGCCGCAGCGAATTCCCGCGCACCTTCAATAGCCAGTTCATCAAGGCCCAGGAAATGCGCTACGGCGAGAACCCGCACCAGAGCGCGGCGTTCTACGTGGAAGCCAAGCCTGCCGAAGTCGGCATCGCCACCGCGACCCAACTGCAAGGCAAAGAGCTGTCGTACAACAACGTGGCCGACACCGACGCCGCGCTGGAATGCGTGAAGAGCTTCGTCAAGCCAGCCTGCGTGATCGTCAAGCACGCCAACCCATGCGGCGTGGCAGTCAGCCCGGACGCTGAGGGCGGCATCCGTCAGGCCTACGAACTGGCTTACGCGACTGACACCGAATCTGCGTTCGGCGGCATCATTGCCTTCAACCGTGAACTGGATGCCGAGACCGCCAAAGCGATCGTCGAGCGTCAGTTCGTGGAAGTGATCATCGCCCCTAGCGTCAGCGAAGAAGCCCGCGCCATTGTTGCGGCGAAAGCCAACGTACGTCTGCTGGCCTGCGGCGAGTGGTCGGCTGACCGCGCTGCAGCGTGGGACTACAAGCGCGTCAACGGCGGCCTGCTGGTACAGAGCCGCGACATCGGCATGATCAGCGCCGATGACCTGAAAGTCGTGACCAAACGTGCGCCGACCGAACAGGAGATCCACGACCTGATCTTCGCCTGGAAAGTCGCCAAGTACGTTAAGTCCAACGCCATCGTCTATGCCAAGAACCGTCAGACCATCGGTGTCGGCGCAGGCCAGATGAGCCGCGTAAACTCGGCACGTATCGCCGCAATCAAGGCTGAGCACGCCGGTCTGCAAGTGGCCGGTTCGGTGATGGCATCGGACGCGTTCTTCCCGTTCCGTGACGGTCTGGACAACGCGGCCAAGGTCGGCATCACTGCGGTGATCCAGCCGGGTGGCTCGATGCGTGATGCTGAAGTGATTGCTGCTGCTGACGAGGCCGGTATCGCGATGGTGTTCACCGGCATGCGCCACTTCCGTCACTGATTATTGCTTGATCGTACCCACGCTCTGCGTGGGCACGCAGCCCGGGACGCTCCGCGTCCCTAGGACGCAGAGCGTCCGTAGAGGCATTCCCACGCAGAGAGTGGGAACGATCAGCCCCCACAGAATTAGCGTCATCCGAGGTTTTTGAAATGAATGTTTTGATCATTGGCAGCGGTGGCCGTGAACACGCCCTGGCCTGGAAAGTGGCTCAGGATCCGCGCGTGCAGAAGGTTTTTGTCGCTCCGGGCAACGCTGGCACCGCCATTGAAGCCAAGTGCGAAAACGTCGCCATCGACGTGCTGGCCCTTGAGCAACTGGCCGACTTCGCCGAGAAAAACGTTGCCCTGACCATCGTCGGCCCGGAAGTGCCGCTGGTGGCTGGCGTCGTTGATCTGTTCCGCTCCCGTGGCCTGGACTGCTTCGGTCCGACCGCCGGCGCTGCGCAACTGGAAGGTTCGAAAGCCTTCACCAAGGATTTCCTCGCCCGTCACAAGATTCCGACCGCCGACTACCAGAACTTCACCGAGATCGAGCCGGCCCTGGCTTATCTGCGTGAAAAAGGCGCACCGATCGTGATCAAGGCCGATGGCCTGGCCGCCGGTAAAGGCGTGATCGTCGCCATGACCCTGGCTGAAGCCGAAGACGCCGTGCGTGACATGCTCGCCGGCAACGCTTTCGGTGACGCTGGTTCGCGCGTGGTCATCGAAGAATTCCTCGACGGCGAAGAAGCTTCGTTCATCGTCATGGTCGACGGCAAAAACGTTTTGCCGATGGCCACCAGCCAGGACCACAAACGTGTTGGCGACGGCGACAGCGGCCCGAACACTGGCGGCATGGGTGCCTACTCCCCTGCCCCGGTGGTCACCGCCGACGTGCACAAGCGCGTGATGGATCTGGTGATCTGGCCGACCGTGCGCGGCATGGCTGAGGAAGGCAACGTCTACACTGGCTTCCTCTACGCCGGTCTGATGATCGACAAAGCCGGCAACCCGAAAGTCATCGAGTTCAACTGCCGCTTCGGCGATCCGGAAACCCAACCGGTGATGCTGCGTCTGCAGTCGAGCCTGGTGCTGCTGGTTGAAGCGGCGCTCGCGCAAGCGCTGGACAAGGTCGAAGCCCAATGGGATCCACGCCCGAGCGTCGGCATCGTGCTGGCCGCTGGCGGCTACCCGGGCGACTACGCCAAGGGCGCAGCGATCAACGGTCTCGATGCTGCGGCGAAGCTGGAGGGCAAAGTCTTCCACGCCGGCACGGCACTGAAAGACGGCAACGTCGTCACTGCCGGCGGTCGCGTGCTCTGCGCCACCGCAATGGGCGCCAGCGTCGGTGAAGCGCAGCAGCAAGCCTACAAGCTCGCGGCCGCCATCGACTGGGAAGGCTGCTTCTACCGCAAGGACATTGGCTACCGCGCCATTGCCCGTGAACGTGGCGAAACCCAGGAATAAGCTGTCGATCAAGTCCGGCGAGGGATACCGTTCCTCGCCGGGCTGTTCCGCCGCCGCGCATCGTTATATTCTGGCATCAACCTACGAAGGGATTTCGCCGTGCGCTGGCTCAGGATTGCCATAAGCTTCACCGTCACGTTGCTGACCTTGCTCTGCATGCTCCCGGCCCAGGCCGCGCAAGGCAGTGGCTGGTCGGTATTGCTCGACGATCAGGGCAATCTGCAACTGAGTGATATCCGCTCCGCTCGCTACACCAATCAATTCAGCCCCATCGACCTTGACCGCCTCACAGCGTCCGAACCCGATGGCGCCTTGTGGCTGCGTTTCAGGCTGGCACCGGGCAAGCACGAGCAAGTGCTGCGCATCTTTGCCCCCGACCTGTCACAGCTCAATCTCTACGTACTCGACGGCGACAAGCTGATCGAGCAGCGCAACACCGGCACCGACCAGCCGCAGGCCGAACGGCCGTTGCCGAGCAGCGACTTCATGTTGCCGTTGCCGCAGAGCGACAAACCCCTCGACGTGTATCTGCGCCTGGTGTCCGACCATCAGTTGCGCCCGCACGTCACCCTGCAATCGGCGGTGATGAGCGCGGCCAATCACAATCAGACGCTGGTCTTCGGTTTACTGTTCGGCTGCCTCGGCATGCTGCTGTTGCACAATCTGGTGCGCTACGCCTATTCCCGCTCGCGCAGCAGCTTATGGCTGGCGGTCTGCGAAGGCCTGCTGGGCCTGAGCCTGTTGCTGCTGCTCAACCTCGCCGGTCCCTGGCTGCCGAACTGGCATGCGGTGCAGACGCCGGGCGCCTATCTGGCGTTGCTGCTGACGGCGCCGGCCGGGCTGATGTTCGCCTATCGCTTCTTCGCCCCGCTCGGCCCGCATCCGCTGAACAAACTGTTGCTGGGCGACATTCTGTTTATCGTGACCTGCAGCCTGTTGCTGCTGTTCGTCAACACCCTGCCGCTGAACATCATCACTTATGCACTGGTGGCGCTGGCCGGCCTGAGCATGTTGTTCGTCGCGTTCTATCATTGGCAGAAGGGTTACCGCCCGGCGCGTTTGTTCGTCGCGGCGATGGTGGTGTTCAACATCGGCACGCTGATCATTCTTCCGGCCTTGCTGGGGCTGACATTGGTCTCGCCGCAAGGCTTGATCATGACCCTGATGGCATTCATCTGCATCAGCGGCCTGCTGATGAGCATCGCCCTCGGTGAGCGTCAGCGCAGCATCACCGAAAGCCGTTTCAGCGTCAGCCGCGACCTCGCCGCAAGCAATGCCGAGATCAACGCCAAAGCCGAATTCCTCGCCAAGATCAGCCACGAAATCCGCACGCCGATGAACGGCGTGCTCGGCATGACTGAACTGCTTCTGGGCACGCCACTGTCGGTCAAGCAACGCGATTACGTGCAGACCATCCACAGCGCCGGCAACGAACTGCTGACGTTGATCAACGAGATCCTCGACATTTCCAAGCTTGAATCCGGGCAGATCGAACTGGACGACGTGCAGTTCGACCTTAATGCCTTGATCGATGACTGCCTGAGCATTTACCGCGCCAAGGCCGAACAGCAGAACGTCGAACTGATCAGCTTCATCCAGCCGCAAGTGCCGCGAGTGATCAGCGGTGACCCGACACGTCTGCGTCAGACGCTGCTGAGCCTGCTGGAAAACGCTCTGAAGAAAACCGATGAAGGTGAAGTGCTGATCGTCGTCGCGCTCGACGAACGCAGCAGCAAGCCACGCCTGCGCATCGCTGTGCAGGACAGCGGCCAACCGATGGATCAGGAAGAACGCGACGCGCTGATGCACGCCGAACTGCACAGCAAGCACTTCCTCTCGGCGAATCGCTTGGGCGGCAATCTCGGTCTGGTCATCGCGCGGCAACTGATTCGTTTGATGCAGGGCGAATTCGGCATCAAGAGCGGCGCCAATCAGGGCAGCACCTTATGGTTGACCCTGCCGCTGGATCCGGATCGCCTCGAACACCCGACCTCCGATCTCGACAGCCCATTGCAAGGCGCACGAGTGTTGGTGGTCGACGACAACGACACCTGTCGCAAAGTGCTGGTGCAGCAATGCAGCGCGTGGGGGCTGAATGTCAGCGCCGTGCCTTCCGGCAAGGAAGCGTTGGCCCTGTTGCGCACCAAGGCGCACCTGCGCGATTACTTTGATGTGGTGTTGCTCGATCAGAACATGCCGGGCATGACCGGCATGCAGCTCGCGGCCAAGATCAAGGAAGACCCGAGCCTGAACCACGACATTCTGCTGATCATGCTCACCGGCATCAGCAATGCGCCGAGCAAGATCATCGCGCGCAACTCGGGGATCAAACGCATCCTCGCCAAACCGGTGGCCGGCTACACCCTCAAGACTACGCTGGCCGACGAACTCAACCAGCGCAACAAAGGCCAAGTGGTGTTCCAGCCGCAAGTGGTCACCCCAGCCACGGCTGCCAAAGTGCCGAGCGACTTCCGCATCCTCGTTGCCGAAGACAACACGATTTCGACCAAAGTGATTCGCGGCATGCTCGGCAAGCTCAACCTGCAACCGGACACCGCCGCCAACGGCGAAGAAGCCCTGCAAGCGATGAAAGCCCAGCGTTACGACCTGGTGCTGATGGACTGCGAAATGCCGATTCTCGATGGCTTCTCGGCGACCCAGCAACTGCGCGCGTGGGAAGTCAGCAACCAACGCATCCGCACGCCGATCGTGGCATTGACGGCGCACATTCTCGCCGAGCACAAGGAGCGCGCGCGTCAGGCCGGGATGGATGGGCACATGTCCAAGCCGGTCGAGTTGTCGCAATTGCGCGAGCTGATCGAGCACTGGGTTGCCCAGCGAGATCAGCAGAATCGGACGGCGTCGACCTTCTGAGCAGGATCGTATTGTTATTCGATCAGATCTCCAGGCCATCAAGGTATTTGAGTGAGCCGGTGATGACGGAGTTTTTCACCTTTTCGCGAAACTGTGCGTAATGCAGCGTGTTGAATGTAATGGCAGCAATTTGTTCAACGCTGTTGTGGATGAGTGTTTCATCCTCGCTGAACAAAAACCCGCTGGCCTCTCTCTCAATCTGGAACTGGCGGTGATAGATGCCCATTTCCACTTTGTTCGGGCCACTCATCACGCAGGGGATCATTTGAAAATATCCGACATTGGCACGCAGGCTCGAGGACTCGAACAGCCTGAGTGCCAATGCGTCACGCTCCATCACCTGCAGCGCACGCCGCATAGGTTCGCAGAACTGTTCACCCAATACCGCCGCGATACGCTGCGTTGCCTGACTGGCCATCAGATTATTGCGCGACGGCGTCAAGGTTTGCGGTTTCGGCACGTCCCATCCGACAAATTTCAGGACATTCCTGTAGTACTCGAACCAGTCCCCCGATAGTCCGTCCTCGAACGCCGCGCGCGTTGCTCTTTGCGCATAGGCTGTGCTCATGTAGATGTCGTCTCGATGGGTCGCAGGCAGGCCACCGGCAAACGCCACGACACTGCCGCCCACCACCGCAGCCTGCGGTGTAATCAAGTCCTTCATGCCGTAATCTCCTTGGGCAGATTCAGCACTGCCACGCTGTCCGCAAGTTTGTCCCTGACTTTCCTGGCAATCGCCTCACGCGCGCCGCTGTAGCGAATTTCCGACAGACTTGCCCGGGCGTGATGCACATGGACCAAGCCTTGAACCTCTTCGCACTGATACAACTGTTGAAATGGATTTTGGCTTAACTCGAGTGACGCCTCGAACTCAACAAACGCGCTTGCTATCGAATCGGCAGCATTCGCGACAATTACCAGTAGATGTACCTTCGCCAACGGCGGCGGCATGCTGTCCGACTCGGCCGTAGCCGATATTTTCATGAAACTGCGCAATCGCTGGATGGCGAGTTCGTCGCCCGGTATTTGTGCCATTCGCTGCAGAACAACACCCATTATTCGGGTTTCAGACATGGCATCATTGCTTAACGCTGTATTGAAAAACTCCAGCGCGGACTGACTTCCGGGATTGCTGACCTGCCATGTCTGCTTCGACTTCTGATGGCGCAACCAGAAATCATCAAGGACACTCACGTACGTGTCGTACCAATCCGGGGACAGGGATTTTTCACGTTTCTTATTGGCAACCAGTTGCGCCAGCAAAATCGAATTGACCAGATCGCTATAAACTTCCAGCCGTTCACCATCGGGAATAATCACCACACAAGCCCCGACAATCAGAACTAAACACTCATCATCCATGTTAGGCCTCCGTAATAAAAAAGGGCAGTCGCCATGACTGCCCTTCTTCTGTCAATCAGATTTCATACTCTTCGATTTTCGATACCACGTTCAGACCCAGCTTAGTCCTGATGGCCATGCGCGCCTTATCAGCAACTTCGGTATTCTTGGCAAAGATCGTTTCACCGGTGTACAACTTCACATTGCGAATATCCACATCGACAAACATAACTTTAGTAGAAGTATTGCGACGCAGAAAACGCACAGCGCCGACGGCCATGATGGCTTCACCATTAACTTCGGTACAGACGCCAGCGGTGATGCCGCCAACGCCGTGGTTCAGCAGATTGCGCTCATACAGAGTCAATGCGGTGTCGCGTTTTTTCAAAGCGGCGATGGCGTCGCCCGCCGTCTTCAGCATCAGCGCAGTTGCAGGACCAGGCACCGCAAGACCCGCTACCACCGAGCCGAGAATTTCCAGGACCAGTTTATCCATCCGTACGCTGGTGCCCGCAACCTCCAGATCGTTGTAGTACTTGGTAACAGGCGTCCAGCCTGAGTTGGTCATGACCTCGCGAAACAGCAGATACCACTCCAGGCCCTGGCTTTCGAGCGGGAATTTCTTGTTGGCTACAAGTGTCGCGAAAAGAAAGGCATTTTGTGCGTCGGTCCGATTGTCATCCGTCAGATGAGCAGAAAATGCCAAAAGACCCTCGCCAACAACTGCCGCCTTTGTCGGCGCTTCCACGGCGTCACCCGAATTAAGGGTCAGGGCAACACCACGACCTTGAATAGTTGGAACCTCATCAATTTCATATTGCTGCAAAGCACTAATGCAGTTGGCGACATAGAGTTGTTGCATTACTGGGTTATTCACTTTCAATTCCTTATCATCATTTAAGCAAGTCTTCATTAACTTGCGAAAACGACCATAACCAAAGACACCAACACCCCACAAACAAAAACATGTAACACTACTTACCAAAGCAATAAAACCACAACTAACAAACAACTAAACCAATAACAATCAGCGCTATAAAAGTCGATACCCCAACCCCGCAAAGCGCTGATAGACTCCATCCCCACTCTCCTTCCCAGCGAGACATGACCATGCTCCACGTGTTGTTCAGCGTTTACCTGAAGATGCTGGTGCTCTACAGCCCGTTCTTCGTGCTGTCCTGTTTTATCAGTCTGACCCGCGGTTATTCGCGCAAGGAGCAACGGCGGCTGGCCTGGAAGGTCGCGGTGGCGACGCTGGTCTCCAGCGTCCTGCTGTATTTGTTCGGACGGGTGATTTTCGATGTGTTCGGCATCACCGTGGATGCGTTTCGCATCGGCGCCGGCAGTGTCCTGTTCATTTCGGCGCTGGGCATGGCGCAGGGCAAACCGGCGGTACAGGCCGACAACGTGCAGCAGGACGTCACCATTGTGCCGCTGACCATCCCGTTGACGGTTGGCCCGGGCACAATCGGTGCCTTGCTGGTGATGGGCGTCAGCCAGCCGCATTGGGACGACAAGCTCACCGCGATCATCAGTATCGCGCTGGCCAGCTTCACCGTGGGCGTAGTGCTCTACCTGTCCAATCGTATTGAGCGGATTCTGGGGGATCAGGGATTGCAGATCGTCAGTCGTTTAATGGGATTGTTTGTCTGCGCCCTGGCGGCGCAGATCATTTTTACCGGGATCAAAGGCTATTTGGTGCCCTGAAACCGGCCCCCGAGTGCGCCGGCCAAAATTAAAACGCCGCGAACGACAACGTTCGCGGCGTTTTGGTTTTCAGACGAATTCACCGGTCAGAGCGAATGGTCAGCCAGCACCGCCAGGCTGGCAGTTGCGTCATTGCCCTGCACGCTCGCCAAAGCCTTGAAGCATTGTTCGAGTGCGAACACGTACTGACGGCCAGCGATTTTGACAGCCAGTTCGCATGAACCCTGCTCCTCGATCCCGCGTACGATCAGACTGTGGCCATTGTCCGGATCGGCCAGTACCAGGTGGCCATCGATCCGCGACATCAGCCAATGCCCACACTCGGGCATATCCAGCACCAACAAGCCAGGTTCCGTCTCCTGCTCCGCGGATGGGCGCCGCACATCGACAACGATGCAATCGAGTCGCTGCCAGGTTGCGGCCGATATCCGATAACCCTCCGTGCGCGAACCGAAGGTCAGAATCAACCGTTCGACGCTGTCCGCAAGCAATGGCTGTACCTCGGTGAGGTCATCACTCACTTCCAGCACCATGACCTCCTCGTCACGGTGGGCGTAGCTACCTGGCAACCAGACGCCATCGACCGTTCCGGCGCTGAAGATCAATGGGTCAATCGGGTCGAACAGCAGCGGATTGGCTGCATCACGCGTACCAAGGAACGTAGCCCATTTTCCATCGTCCCGAGCAGACACCTCGAATAGTCGATCAAGCTTCGGCACGTAGTATTGGTAGCGATTGCCGGTATTTTCAACGGGAAGAAACGCGGCATGGTCTTGCCCGTCCAGCAGCTTTTTTAAACGCTCCTGCAATTGCACAGACGTCTGGCCCGGGACGTATGACCAGCGGTTTTCCATGCCGACAATGCGCGCCGGCTGCTGATCCTGCAGTTGCAGCGTCACACCTTCGCGGGTACGCCCGAGCAGCCCGTCGCCATGCGGCAGCACTTCGCAAAACGCCCACGATGACCATACTCGCTCGGCCTGTGGCAACGCTTGGCGATTCAGCAACACGCTGCCGTTGCCGAACGCCGCGTGCATCTGCTCGAGAGCAACCAGCGTCTGGCGCCACAGCTGCCCGGAAGTAATATCAAGCAACCAAACTGCTTGCCGGTCGGGCGTTAGCCCCAGCAACGTAAGCTCGTGGCTGCCCATGGCGTCCATCAACACAAGTTTTTCGTCAATACACCACACTGGCAGAAACGTCTGACCCGCTTGGGCACGCAAGCCGATGATTGCAAACGCGGCGCTGCTGTATTCCATGGCAAGCGTCGGTAATGCCGTCAGCCAGTCGGGGTTTTGCTGCAGCCAACGCTGGCCGAGGCCGACAAATTTCAGCACAGGTCTATCAAGCTCGGACAGCCAGTTGTCGTCCTTGGCGCCGAGGTCGACTTCGAACATTCGCCCATCGTCTTGGGTGGCCAGGAAGCTTTCGCCAACGCGCGTAACATCGATCACTCCTTTCGCAAGCGCCTTGTGCCATGGCACGTTGTCACGCAGTTCTATGCCATGACTGAGCATTTGACTTTGCCGGCTGTAAAACAGCAGCGCAGCGGCGGGATCAGAGGCTCGAGGCATCAGCATCACCCTGTCCGCGTCACTGTCGGTGTCTGCTGGGAAGTACCTGTCGTGATGCGCGGCAATCCATGCCCGCTCAAGCAACTGATCGAAGGACCAGGCACGGGCGTGAATGTATGGCGCGTAGGTCCAGGTGCTGATGGGCGAAGCCATACCGGGTGTCTCGTCTGCGTAGGGACGGCGTTGTTTCTGGCGATGGCGGAAAAACGCGATTCTCGTGCCCTCCTCGGGCTTGAGGAAAGATTTTTCCAGACCGGGCGACCACATGTGGATGTCCGTCAGGGTCACTTCGCGGTCGGTCAGATGAAACTCCAGTGTCGTGCGCACATTCATGGACTTTTGTTCTAGCAACTGCTGCGAGACTCGCAGAGTGCCGTCCGCCAGTTGCCCGAAAGCGCTGATTTTCGTACCGGGCTCCACACTCAATAACCGATAACGATGCACGACCAGGCCGCTGATCACAGCCACGCGCCAGACCGTGGCATGCTCGGGATGATAAAACCACGCGTGGGCAGCGCTGGCGGCGCCCAGCATCAGGCCGTCGTTGACTTCGCGCGGCAGCTCGCGCGCGTACAACAAGCGTTTTCGAGCGACATCGTAAAAAGCGGTTGTGCGCACTGCGTGGCTGGCCGGATTGAACGGCACCCTGAACCGGTGAAGCGTGACGTAACCAGTGCCCAGACGCCCTTCATTGTCTCGCTGGCGCAGATGGGCAAGGACATCACGCGGATTGTCTTTAGCATCGTTGAGGGTGATGGAAAGCAGGCGCAGCGACTGACGCTGCCAGTCCAGTTGAAACAACTCTCCCCCGGCCAGTTCGATCAGCCCCTCGAAGGCCGACAGCACGATACCGTCGACCGTTAGTTGACGCCCCGCCAGGTATGTCTGCAGGGCGCCGTCGTCCATCTTGGATACGTCATCAAAGCAGACCTGCTCAATGCTGGCCCAAGGAGCATGCACCAGCCATTGCGTCGCTCCATTGAATTTCACGGTTTTCAGTCCCGGGGTCAGACGGAGCTGGCAGCGGTCTGACGTGGCGCTGATTTCGTAGGACAGCTTGTGCTGGCACTCCATCGGCAAGGTCGGCACCGCTAGTTGGCGCACCTGCTCGTCCAGCACCACGCTGATCGTTGTCGCTTTATAGACCGGATGCAGTTTGTAGAGGATGTGTTTGAAAGAGGGTGTGCTGTGCAGATAAAAACGCCGGTTGCCCTGCTCGTCGTATTCCAGCTTGTCCGCCGCACTGTCGCGCAATTGCGGATAGCGTGTGTGGATGCGCTTATCCAGATGTCTCGTCAGCGTATCGCCCAGTGCCGCGAACGGATTGAAGTACGAGTAAAAGTCTGGCTCAGGCATTTCACTGGCGTTACGAGGCTCGACCTGCTCTCCCGGCAGAGGCTCGTACACATAGCCCGCGCCTCCCAGTTGATATTCGTAGCCGTAATAGCAGAGTGGTGTGCAAGGCAGCACCACGGTATGCAGTGAAGCGGCCCCGTGGATATTCAGCGCTGCGCTCTCGGGGAGACCGAAAGCCTGGCGGATATTGAGGGAACGGTGTATCTGCTGCGGGTCATCGTCGTATTTCGGCAATTCGAGTGCGCCGCCGCCCCATGGATAAAAGCGCTGGCTGTCAAAGCTAACCCGCCTGTCCTGCAGATCCAGATGGGTGATCACGGCTTCTGGGGGGAACTGCAATACACCCTCTGCGACAGTGAAAGCGCCCGGTTTGTAAGCGTTGTGGATGGCACGCAAATGATTGCCGACCGCTGTTGCCTTGTCGGCAATCTGCCCAAGATTGCTGGCGATGGCCGTGGCACCGATGCCGATGCCGAGTAACGGCACAGACAGAAAAGCCGCCGCTGCGCCAACCGTTCCGCCTGCCGCCAATGCAGCAACATCCAATCCCAACGCTATTGTGTTGAACGCCAGAGACGTGGAGAACTGCGAGCGCTGCTCGTAATTTTGCGCCAGTGACAGGTTATGGATGTCGAAGCCGATGTTGACCAGCGAAAACGCAAAACCAACGCCGGTTGCCCCGCGACCGAGCACACGGCCGGACAACGACGATTGGCGCAGGACCAACGCCTGTTCACTGGCCACCACTTGCCGCACCAGGTTGATCATCTGTGCGGTGTCGCTGAGCACGCCAAAACCCAACTGCGCATAGCTGACGTAAACCTGGACTTGAAGCGCAATCGACAAGGCTGGCAACTGATCCCCGGCCTGGTATTCACGATGGCGCAGTTCGCTGATCAGCGTCTGGATCGCAAAGGCGAAACTCAAGCGGCTGCCTCCATCAGCCTCGGCCGGGCCACTGGGTTTGCCTGCCTTCACGCTCTGATGCAGATGCTGCTTGAGCTGAGTGAAGCGCGGGTCGGCCGTGCTCACGGTTCGCACTTGATGCGGATTCTGTGCATCGACCAACGTCAGCGAAAAGTCACCGTCCGCCTGAGGTGTGAGCGTTTCCAGCAACGGCAGATATTCACGCCCCAACGAGTGCTCACTGCGCAACTGCTGCATGGCCTGAGCAAACGCCTGCGCCCAATAGCGCGCATCCACTTGCGCCAGGCTGGCACCCATCCGCGCGTTTTCACTGAGCGAACGCTGGCGCGCCACGGCCTGCTTTGCCCAGACTGGGCCACTGCGTGAATCACGCGAAGGAATGCGCAAAAAACTGTCCAGGGGCAAACCCGTCGATAGCGTGCGGGCCGCCATTGCCTCAGTGTTCAACTCGATCACGTTGAATCGCGCCCCGGCCATGTCGCCCAGACCGTAGAGCCTGGCCAGTGCACTGTCGCCGGCGCTCAGATAACGCTCAACGCCAAGTTTCACCTGCGCGCTTTCGGCGAATGCATAAATGGCAAAGTTCGGGTCGTAGAATCGATAGACGAATTGACCTCCTGCCTGGACTTTGGCCACCAGCAGGGCGTGATCACCGGTGTCGAGCAACAGGACGGTGGCTGCACTTTTCGCCTCCAGTGTCTGTATGACCGAGTCCAGACTCTGCAAGCCGCGGGAATCACCAATGGCACTGGCAGGCAAGGCTCGCAGTTCATTCAACGCACTGAGCAATGCCTGTGAACTGGGTTGCTGGTGGTTGATGTTGGCCGTGGCAACATGTCCCACCAGTGTCCGTTCGGCCGACTCACCGGCAGCCACCGCTGCGCCCATCAGCAACGCCAGCGGATAACACCGGCGCCCCGGATCACTGCTCGTGTGCATCAGCAAATCCTGCGACAGCTGCCGGGCCGAGGTCGCGCCGGCCTCGAAGAATATCTCGCGCACCTGCGCACTGCGCTGGAGAATCCGCGAGCGGAACTCGCCTTGCGCCGTGTGATTGATCTGCCCGATACGTTCGCCCCATTGGCGCAAGGTCAAGGGTTCAAACAGTGCCTGAACCTTGAGTTCGCGGGCTGTCAGGACGTCATGCGCTTGTCCACGCGCCAGCCCGGCCTCGAAGTCGGGCGACTGCCGCTGGCGCAGGGCTTTTTCAACCGCATCATAGCGAGCGAAAGTGCCGTCGCCGTCAGTCTCGACAGCAAGGTCGCGCACGGTTTGCCAGACGCTGGCAAAGCTCGCGTCGTCCAGACTTGTCGCACCGAAAATGCCCCCGAGCATGACGCGCACCAACGGGCTGAGTTGTTCCAGCGGCAGAGAATCATGGGCGATGCGGCTGAGCAGTTCATTGAGGTTGCTTGAGGATTCGGCGCCCTGGGAAACGGGCAGCTCGCGCACAGGTTGCGCAAGGATCAACTGACGATTTTCAAAGCCGATGGAAAAGGCTTTGGTGAAGCTGATGTCACCGCTCAGCTTGTCCCTCATGGCTCGCACAAAGGGTTCGCCCAGATCATCCATCAATTGTTGCAGGACCGACGTCAGCAGCACCGCTTTACCGCCCACCACCGGCCAGCCTTGTTTGAACGTCAGCGTCTGTTGCGGCTGAAGCAGATCCGCCAGTTGCCCGGTGTAACGTGATCCGAGTTTGCCGGCTCTCCACTTTTCCTGCTCTTTGGCCAGCCATTGCTCGGCGTCATCATTGACGGTCCAACCGGAGATCGCTTCCTCCTCGGTCTGCACGTTGTAACCCTCGGCCAGTCGCAAGCGCTCCTGAACCGTAACCTCGTTGTGCGGCAGGAGGTGAGTCTCGACGTAATTTTTCAGCCCGGTCACCGCTGCACCGGGTCCGGTAAGCGCAATAGTGCCGCGCGATCCGACGCGAATACCATCACGGTAGTAGCTTAAAATCGCCTCGCTCAACTTACCCAGAAAATCCTGCAGCGTGCGCGTCAGTTGCCCCTGCTCGATTTTCTCGTTCATGACATTTTCTATGACATCGAGCAATCGTTCAGTCTGTGACCAGTCTACCGACGACGCGATGGCCGCCTGCTCAACGTCCTGCAGGCAGTCATAGTTGAAGCGGATCAATTGCATGACCGCGAGCGTCATCTCGCTTTGCGGCTGTGCCAGCAGATAAGCGTTCATCTCTCTGCTGAATTGCGTGCCCATTCGCAGACCGTGTTGCGGGCTGACGACTTCACGCGGTGCGACAAATATATGCTTGACGCCGGGCTTGCTGCGGGCAAAGACCAGCAATGCCTCGCGATGTTCGGCAGGCAAAGTGTCCGTGTGATCGGCGTAGCGCAGGCGGTCGCGACCGGGCATCAAACTTTCATCATGATTGAGCAAAAGCTGCAACACCCCCAGCCGTTGCTCGTCACTGAACCCGCTGATGTCGACACCGCCCAGTCTGTCAGCCAGCGGCGGCAAGTAATCCATGTCACTGTAACGCCCGCCTTCGGCATATTCGGCCTGCAAGCGAACAACGTCACTTGCCGCCGCAAAGTTACCGCGCATTGACACTTCGCGTTGATAGACATCCTCTAGAAAGTGCCCGGCGAACTCCCGTCGAACATCACGCAACTGCAAGTCGCTGCCGGCCATTTGCTGATGGCTTTGCAAGCAGCGTTGACGGAAGGCTTCCAGCGTCGTGCGGTCTTTGCCGTAAGCGCGCACCATCAGGTCGATCCGGGCCTGATCAGCTTTCCCTTGCCATTGCGGTTGTTGCAGGTATTCGAACATCTCGCGCTTTAATACACGCGCACGATCTTCGATCATCTTTGCAAGTTCATCGGGGTTGCTCACGGTGTCCCCGCCAGACTCCATTGCAGCAACTCTGGCGCTGTCGGATATAACCCGATTCATTTCGAAAGCCAGTAACGCATCGCTGTCGTACCAGAGATTGAACTGGTAATTCTCGGCAGCCAGCACCTGACGCCAGATGTTCATGTAATCGCGCTGGATATTGCCAACCTCACTGCCACCCACCCAGACGAAGTGCATGACTGCGGGTATCGGACTGGGCACGTCACTGAGCATGTTTACAGTGCCTGCCAAGCGGGCGATGTAAGCGCGCAATTGTTCTTCGACGGTATCGATCAACGCTATTGCGGGCGCTGAGTTACGCTTTGCCAAGCGTTCAAAATTTTCCAGAAAGAGTGTTACAACCTGCAGCTTTTCAGCGAGGCTGGTGGCTAGTCCGGCCTGCTCGTAAAGCGCCACCAACATTGCATATTCGGCAGAAGCGGAAAACGCCTTGAATGCGCGCTTTAACGCGGAGTATTCATCGGCGGAAATAAAATCAAACTCGTCAACATTTTGCTCCATGACACCCATCAAACTTCATCCTTTATTCGTTGAGAGAATCCTCGACGAAGTTAGTCTGCCTGCGGGGCAACTTCAAAAAGCACAAAACTCAAATAGTTTCCCAAGAAATATCAAACAACAGACAAGTTGCTTCCGCGCACGATTCGGTAACAAACAGACGCGTGCCCCGTCGTTCGATAAACAAGCGAAGCGGCGCTCCCAACGGATGCACCGCCGTAATTCAAAATTAATCGTCCGGGAATGAATTTCGACTTGATGTCACACCGAGGCAACTTATTTACAACTTGCCTCGGCTCGGCACTCAGGAAAGCGGCTTTTCGCCGTACCAGCGCGGCGTGTAAACCCAATCACCACCGCTGGCACGCGCAAACGTGCAGGTGGTCGAAGAACCAATCAGCACCATGGTGCGCATGTCCACCTGCTCGGGAGTTAATGCGCCAAGTGTCGTGGTGCGCAGGGTCTGTCCCGGACGGCCGATGTCGCGGCCCAACACCACGGGGGTTTCAGCTGAGCGATGCTGCGCGACAATCTCCAGCGCCCGGCCCAATTGCCACGGACGTGCACGGGAGATCGGGTTGTAGAACGCCAAGGCCAGATCCGCTTCAGCAGCCAGATCCAGACGCTTTTCGATGATCGACCACGGCTTGAGGTTGTCCGACAGCGACATCACGCAGAAGTCATGGCCCAGCGGCGCTCCGGCTTGCGCGGCGGTGGCCAGCGAAGCGGAAACGCCCGGAAGGATTTCCAGATCGACGCTGTGCCACGCCGGATCAGCCGATTCGTGCAACGCTTCGAGCACTGCCGCAGCCATGGCGAACACACCCGGGTCGCCCGAGGACACAACGATCACCGAACGCCCCTCGGCGGCCAGTCTGAACGCGTGACGGGCGCGTTGCATTTCTTCGCGGTTATCGGTGCAGTGCTGCACTTGATCGTCGCGAAACGGCCCGGCCATGCGTACGTAGGTTTCGTAACCAAGCACATCGGTGGCGCGCGCCAGTTCGGCTTTCACCGCTGGCACCATCAGTTCGGCAGCGCCGGGGCCGAGGCCGATCACGGCGAGACGGCCGCGTGGCCGGCCAATGCTGGAAACATCCAACGGCTGTTCGGCGACCGCGATTGCCATGCCGTGGCCGGCAATGACGGTTGCCTCAGGCACTGCGACACGTGCCTGCGATTCGATGTCGCTTTGCGCCGCGACAAAGCGCAGCGGTACACCCAATTCAAGCGCCGCTTCACGCAAAAGTGGCGAAGCCATTTGCGTCTCGCTGGCCAACAGACAGGCCAGCGACTGCACGGCGATTTGCGCCTGCTGCAATGCGCTGCGAACGGCACACGGCAGGTCCGCAGTTTCCGCGCTCACCGCCACCGCCACACTGCGTGGATAGATCAGTAACTCATTGGCACTTGCTTCACGCTCGGCACTGCCGACATGAATCGAGCGCTGTGCCTGCGGATCTTCCGGCAGTTGCGCCTGATCCAGCCACGGCGCCGCGCCTTCGATGCGCACGCTGTGGCCGGCCAACAGATCAGAGACAAAACGCTTGCCCAGTTCCAGATCGCCCAGCGCGTAACCACTCGGGGGATTGAGCAGGCACGTACCAAAACGCAACTCGCCGCTGGTGGTGATCGCCGCAGCGACTTGCAGCCCGGCAGCGATGTCCCGCGCCATGACATTCACCCCGCCGAGGCCGCCCAACAGCGGCACCACGGCGCTGCCGTCTTCGGCCACGGCGAGCACGGCAGGTTCGGCGCCCTTCTCCAGCAACAGCGGCGCCAGCGTGCGGATGACGATGCCGGCCGCGCACAGGGCAATGATCGGCGTGTCCTGCTGATACAGCGCGCGCAGGGTCGCGCCGAATTCCTGATAGGTGCAATCGGCGCCTTCGACGCGCCCGGCGAGGCCGTGGATCTGCGCCGCCGGATAGACCTGCTGAATGCGCCGTGCGGTGGCCAGGCTGCCCTGACCGAGAATGACGATGGCTGGCGTAGATTGAGTCATCAGCCTTGCCACCGTTCGCCCGGCACGATGATCAGCGAGAAGTACGGCGACGACATCGGCTCGACCTGATCCATCGGCACGATCTTCTGATTGGCCATGGTTGCGCGCTCGACGTACAGCGCACGCTCGGCCAAGCCGAGTTCTTCCAGCACCTGACGCACCTTGGGGAAGTTGCGCCCCAGCTTCATGATCACCGCCGCGTCGGCATCGGCCAGACGTCGCTTCAGCTCTTCATGGGGCAACACGCCGGAAAGCACCGACAGGCTCTGATTGCGATACACCAGCGGCGCGCCCAGCACCGAAGCGCCGCCGAGCATCGAGCACACGCCCGGCACCACTTGCGCTTCGTAACGGCTGGCGAGGCGATCGTGCAGGTACATGTAGGAGCCGTAGAAGAACGGATCACCTTCACAGATCACCGCGACATCGCGACCGGCATCCAGATGTGCCGCGATGGTTTCGGCAGCCTCATCGTAGAAATCGCTGATGACCTGTTCATACGAGAGCGGAGCCGGCAGCACTTCGGTGGTCACCGGGTACACCAGCGGCAGCAGATTCTGTGCGTCTTGCAGGTGCGCTTCGATGATGCCGAACGCGTTGCCCTTTTTGCCCTTGGCAACGAAGTACGCCACCACCGGCGATTCGCGCAGCAGGCGCAGGGCTTTGACAGTAATCAGTTCCGGATCACCCGGGCCGACGCCCAGACCAATCAAACGTCCTTTGGCCTGCATCATTCGATCTCCGTGGCGAGGGCATTGACGGCGGCGGCGGCCATGGCGCTGCCACCGAGACGGCCTTGCATGATTACGAACGGCACGCCACGGCTGTCGGCGGCCAGGGCGGCTTTCGATTCGGCAGCGCCGACGAAGCCGACCGGGAAACCAAGAATCAATGCCGGTTTCGGTGCCCCGGCGTCGAGCATCTCCAACAGATAGAAGAGTGCGGTCGGTGCGTTGCCGATCACCACTACGCTGCCTTCCAGGTGCGGACGCCAGAGTTCCAGCGCGGCGGCGGAGCGGGTATTGCCCAACTCGCGAGCCAGCTCCGGCACGCTCTCGTCGCGCAAGGTGCAGATCACTTCGTTATTGGCCGGCAGGCGTGCACGGGTCACGCCTTCGGAGACCATCCGCGCATCGCAGAGGATCGGCGCACCGGCGGCCAGCGCATCGCGCCCGGCCTTACCCGCACCTTCGGAGAATTGCAGGCCGTCGACGGCTTCGACCATGCCGCAGGCGTGGATCACCCGCACCGCGAGTTTTTCCAGATCGGCCGGGATGCGCGCCAGATTGGCCTCGCTGCGAATGATCGCGAAGGAGTTGCGATAAATCTCCTGACCGTCGCGGATGTAATCAAGCATCAAGGGGGCTCCGAGAGCGGGTGGCGAGCAGGGTCGCGACCGCTTCAATAGTAAGGTTGCGTGCGTGCAGCGCGCCGAAACCCGGCAGCGTCGCATCGCGAAAATAGAGGTCGTAATGACCGGGATTGACGGCCAGCAACGTCACCGGGGCACAGTGGGCGGCGGCGCACGAGCGCGGGCAACCACTGAGGTGGATGTTGAGGGCAGCAGGCAGCAACGTCGCCAGAAGGCGGGCGTCCTGCTTGGTGTCGGCCAGGCCTTTGCCGCAGCCATTGGAACCGGTGCAGGCGATCAGCCGTGCAAGCGGTTCGCCAGCGCGGGTCAGCAGGCTCAGTCGCTGAAAACCTTCCAGCACTTGGACCGCATCACCTGCGTTGACGTCGGGCAGCAGCAGGCTTTGCCAAGGGGTGAAGCGCAGGCTGCCATTGCCGAACTGGCGGGCCAGTTGCGCCGCCCCGCGCAGCATCACCGGATCAAGACGGCCCAGCGCCGGCACTGCACCGATGTACACCCGCCCCGAGGTATTTTGCGGATGAGCGCCGATGTGCAGATCGTCCGCCACGGCCGCGCGCTGCCAATGGCTGATCGGCTTGATCGGCAAGCGCGTGCTCAGTTGCCCGATAAACGCCGAGAGCGGCAACTCGTCGAGCAAATGGCGCATGCGCGTCTGCTCGGGCCGCGCCAACTCAAGAAACAATTCCAGCACCGCAACCACCAGTGCATGGCCGTGTTCCAGCGCCACTGCGCCGACCGCGCGATCCGTCGGGCATCCGGCCAGACCGAACGCCAACAAGGTTTCACCGTCACACTCGAACGCTGACAACCACAGATCATGGGGATGTTCGAGCATCGCCAGTGCTTCACCGCCATCGAGTTGCACGGCGAACTTGGCGCTCAGCTCGTGGAACCGTGGATGGCTTTGCAAGGTGTCGAGGATCTGCCCGGCGAGGCCTCGAGTGTCGAAATGCATCTGCCGATCAATCCCGGCCGCAGGGCTGAGCATCAGGTTGCGCACATCGTCAGCGGCCGCCGTGCGCGGACCAAGACCGGCGGCAAGCAAGCCTTCGATCAGTGCCGCAGATTGCTGGCCGATCCCACGGATTTGCAGATTGGCGCGGTTGGTCGCCTCGATAGCCCCGCCGAACTGTTCGGCAACGTCGGCCACCGCGTTAGCCTGATCGGCGCTGATCGAACCACCGTTGAGTTTGATCCGACAGATACCGCCGTCCAGTGCCTGGACGATACGCAGCAACCCCGGGCAGGCCGAGGGGCGTAAGGCGGTGGACATCGGGTGTTCGTTCAAGGGGCTGACCGGCTGCGTGGGAAAGGCGCTTCGCGGGCGAAGGCGCGGTATTATGCCTGCTTTGTCCGCTGGCATGAAAAGACTGCCCGTCGGAACGGCGTGTTTAGAGGAATATAGATGTCACCCTGGCTGACGGTAGTGGGAATCGGTGAAGACGGCTTCAAGGGCCTGGGCAAAAACGCCCGGCGTGCCCTACTGGGCGCCTCGCGGATCGTCGGTGGCCAGCGTCAACTGGATTTGCTGCCGGTGTGTATTCGCGGCGAACGGCAATTGTGGCCCAGCCCGTTTGCCCTCGCGCCGGTGCTGGCGCAGCGTGGCGAAGCGGTCTGCGTATTGGCCAGTGGTGATCCGATGTTTTACGGCGTCGGTGCCAGCCTCGCCCGCCAGGTGCCGAGCGAAGAGATGCTGATCCTGCCAGCGCCGTCGTCCTGTTCACTGGCTGCTGCTCGTCTCGGCTGGCCGTTGCAGGAGGTGGTGACGCTGTCGCTGGTGGCGCGACCACTGGCGGCACTCAATGCACAACTGTTCAGTGGCGTGCGTCTGTTGTTGCTAAGCAACGACGGCCAGAGTCCGACTGCTGTTGCGCAATTGCTCCGTGAGCGCGGATTTGGTTCGAGTCGCCTGAGCGTGCTTGAGCACCTTGGCGGTGACGCCGAACGACGCATCGACAGCACCGCCAATGCCTGGAATGCGACGTCGGTGGCCGACCTCAATGTCATCGCTATCGAATGTCTGGCCGACGCCGACGCCCCGCGCCTGTCACGTTTGGCCGGACTGCCGGATTCGGCATTCCAGCACGACGGCCAGTTGACCAAGCGCGACGTACGCGCCATCACCCTCGCCCGTCTCGCCCCGACCCCCGGCGAACTGCTCTGGGATGTCGGCGCCGGCAGCGGTTCGATCGGCATCGAGTGGATGCGCGCGCACCCGAGTTGCCGCGTCTTGGCCATTGAAGCCGACGAAGGTCGCCAGCAATTGATCGAACACAACCGCGATGCGCTGGGTGTGCCCGGTCTGCAGTTGATTCGCGGCAAGGCACCGCAGGCGCTGGCCGGACTGGAGCGCCCGGACGCGATTTTCATCGGCGGCGGCGTGACCCGTGAAGGCGTGTTCGAAACCTGCTGGGAACAGCTCAAACTCGGTGGCCGTCTGGTCGCCAACGCGGTGACCCTGCAAAGCGAAGTGGCCCTGATGAATTGGCGCGAACGTTACGGTGGCGAGCTGACGCGCATCCATGTCGCCCAGGCGCAACCGCTCGGCGAGTTCGATACCTGGCGCCAAGCGTTGCCAATCACTCTGCTCGATCTGGTCAAACCCCTCGATGCGTGACGAAACCGCCGAACAACCCGCGCCCCTGCGCAGCGGCCTGACCACCGGCAGCTGCGCCACCGCCACCAGCCTTGCCGCCGCACGCTTGCTGCTCGGCGGGCTGTCCGCCGATGCAGTGCAGATCGTGTTGCCGAAGGGCAAACAGGTGCAGATGCGCCTGGAGTTCTGTCGTTTGACCGACGACGGCGCCGAGGCCGGGACGATCAAGGATGCCGGTGACGATCCCGACGTGACCCACGGTGCGCTGCTCTACTCGCGGGTGCGGCTGCTGAGTGAGCCGGGAATTCGCTTCAATGCCGGTGCCGGCGTGGGCACCGTGACTCGGCCGGGGCTGGTGCTCGGCGTTGGTGAGCCGGCAATCAACCCGGTGCCGCGCAAGATGATCAGCGATCACCTGAGCCTGCTCGCCGCCGAGACCGGCTACGGCGGCGGCTTCGACGTCACTGTCAATGTCGAGGGCGGCGAAGCGCTGGCGCTGAAAACCATGAATCCACGGCTGGGCATTCTCGGTGGATTATCGATCCTCGGCACCAGCGGCATCGTCCGGCCGTTTTCCTGTGCGGCTTACATCGCTTCGATTCATCAGGGTATCGACGTCGCCAAGACCAACGGGTATCTGCACATCGCCGCCTGCACCGGCAACGCCAGCGAAGACACCATGCGTCGGGTCTACAACCTGCCGGAAATCGCCCTGATCGAAATGGGCGATTTTGTCGGTGCAGTGCTCAAGCATGTGCGCAAAGTGCCTGTGGATAAACTCAGCCTGTGCGGCGGCTTCGGCAAGATCAGCAAACTGGCCGCCGGGCACATGGATCTGCACTCGCGGCATTCGAGTATTGATTTGCCGCAACTGGCGGAGTGGGCGGCGGCGATTGGCGCCGATGCGGCGTTGCAGCAAGGCATTCGCGAGGCCAATACCAGTCAGCAAGCATTGGCCATGGCCAGTGCGGCGGGGATCGCCCTCGGTGATGAAGTCTGCCGCCATGCGCTGAATTTTGCCCGCAGCGTGGTGCCGGCGCAGGTGCAGGTCGAGGTGTTTGCGATTGATCGTCAGGGCGGGATTGTCGGGCAGGCCGGAGGTTTTGCATGAAGCGGATTTTGCTGCTCGGCGGCGTCACGGAAGCGCTGGCAATTGCTCGCACGCTGGGGGCAGAACATATCTATAGCCTCGCCGGGGTTGGCCGGGTGCCGACGGATCTGACTTGTCAGGTGCGCGTCGGTGGCTACGGGGGCGCTGAAGGTCTGGCGCAATTCATTCGTGACGAAGGCATCGATCTGTTGCTCGACGCCACGCATCCCTATGCCGCACAGATCAGCCAGAACGCCGCGACCGCCGCGCGACTGACCGGCATCCCCTGCTGGGCTTTGCGCCGTCCGGCATGGCAGCCGCAACCCGGTGATGACTGGCGCGAAGTCAGCGACTGGGCCGAGTTGATCGCGACCCTCAAGCCGTTTCGCCGACCGCTGTTCACCCTCGGCCGCGAACCGCTGCAACACCTCGATGAAATCCCCGCCGACCAGTTCTGGACCCTGCGCGCCCTCGACGTCTATCCCGGCAACCAACGCTGCGAAGTCATCGGCGCGCGCGGGCCATTTCTGCTGGAGGATGAGCGCGCACTGTTCGAGCGGCGGCAGATCGATGTGTTGATCAGCAAGAACAGCGGCAGCACCGCCACCGAGCCGAAGCTGGAAGTGGCGCGTGAACGTGGGGTGCCGGTGATTGTGTTGAAGCGTCCGGGGTTGCCAGAAGTTGATCGGGAATTTCGATCAGCGTCTGAAGTCCTTGAAGCCCTGACGACGTCAGACTTTTCCTGACTTCGAATTTATTTGCGAATTTACCTGCAATTTTTGAGGACGCAGCCGACTGTTTTTCACTACATCCTCACCCCAATACTTCGGTTCCTTTAATCCCGACAAGCAGACAGCCAAGAAAAGCGGCTTGCCAGCTTGTATCCCAAGGAATACGATCCCGACATGATCGCTTTTGAACGATCCCGCATATTTTCCGAATGGCTCGACTCCTTGAAAGACATCAAAGGGAAAGGCCGAATCATCTCCAGAATTAAAACAGCCGAAAATGGCAACTTCGGTGATTGCGGGTTCATTACGGCCCCGGTTACAGGATGTACTTCACACGCAAAGGCGAAGTGATTTATCTACTGCTGATCGGGGGCGACAAATCGACACAAAAAAGAGATATCAAACGCGCCGTGCAGATGGCTCATAACATCGGAAATGAGGAGTAAATCATGACCGAAGAATTCGCCCGTTTTGACGCCGCCGAGTACCTCAAAACTCCCGAGGACATGGCGGCGTATCTGGATGCCTGTTTTGACGACGATGAAGGCGACGGCGTCCTTATCCGTGCAGCGCTCAATGACATCGCCCGGGCTCAAGGCATGACACAAGTGGCGCGGGATGCAGGTTTGGGCCGCGAAAGTCTTTATAAAGCGCTGAGTAGCACTGGCAATCCCGAATTCGCAACTATCATGAAAGTCATGAAGGCTCTGGGTTTGCGATTGCATGCCGTAACACTGTGAACGCGCTGCGACACCAAACCGCACGACGCTTTTTTACTTATCGGCCCTGATCAGGCTAAATAGCCGCGCCTGATCGCCCACCCAATGGATCTGTCCCATGAACCGACACCGGCTAGCAATTGCCTGGATCGCCTGCTTTGCAGTGCTGTTCAACATGCTCGCCATGCCGATGACCGGGGCGATGGCGCAGGCGGCCAATTCACCGGCCGAACAGTTGCTCTGGAGCAGTTTCTGCACCGGCAGCGGGACCAAGATGGTGGCGATCAACATCGGCGCCACCGATCAAAAGGCCCCGAGCAACGACACTCATTCGAACATGCAGCATTGCTGGTGCTGCTCGGGCTCGGCGCCGTTGGTGGCGTTGCCGGGGCATTCGCCGCAGCTTTACTTCGCCCGTTATGAAAGCAATCGCAGTGTGGCGCCCGCCTCGTTGCAAACACCCACGCCGCGCCAGCAATGGCCGAGTCTCAATCCCCGCGCCTCCCCTCTGGTTTGATTTGTTCGCGCAATTGACCTGCGTTTCAAATCGTTCTGGAGAACTGCCATGTTGAACAAACTCATCGTCGTCGCTGCGCTGCTGTTGCCGGCGTGCTTTGCTCATGCCCACGAATACAAGGTGGGCGAACTTGAGATCGCCCATCCGTGGTCGCAAGAGTTGCCGCCAAATGCGCCGACCGTTGCTGCCTATTTCATCATTCACAACGCCGGCAAGACGGACGATCGCCTGCTCAGCGTCGACTCGCCCATCGCCCCGGAAGCGCAACTGCACGAACACGTCATGCAGGGCGATCTGATGAAGATGCAGCAGGTGCCGAGTGTGGCCATTCCGGCCGGCGGCAACGTGACATTCGCGCCGATGGCCTATCACGTGATGCTGCTCAACCCGACCGATCGCAGCCTGCTCAGCGACGGCAAGCGCTTCCCGCTGACGATGCATTTCGAGAAGGCCGGTGACGTCACCGTCGACGTCTCGGTGCAGAAGAAACCGCCGGAAACCACGCAGGCCCACGCGCACGCCCAGTAAGCCTTCCGGCAGACTCCGCCCATGCGCCCGCAGAGCGCCAGGCCCTCCCGGCAACGCCGTCAGACTCAACACCTGACTCGCGGCAGCTGGATCGCCCTGTTCGCCATGTTGATGATCTTCATCGGCCCACTGATTTCTCAGTCGATGCCGATGGATCAACACGTCTCGACATCGATGCCGATGAGCATGGACATGTCGATGGACATGCCGGGCATGGATCACAGCGGCCATGATGCAAAGCCCAGCGCCGAACACTGCCCACCGCAATCCTCGCACCACGTGTTGTGGGAAAAGTGCGGCTATTGCAGCCTGCTGTTCAATTGCCCGGCACTGACCGGCGGCGGTGATTTCGTCGCCTTCAACATCCCGCCGCTGAACACCTTCACCCCACCCTCCCCACGCCTGGGCCACGCCCGGCAGACCTTCTTCCCCGGCGCCCGCAGCCGCGCCCCACCCATCGCCACGTAAACACGCACCTTTGATTGCACACGGTGGAGAAGACAGCTTCAGGCTGCCGGCCGTGTCGTTTACGACTGTTTGATGGAAATTGTCATGTCCAGGTTTACTGCTGTTCCACGCTTGGGTTCTGCCCCGGCGTCCTTCGCTCTGAACGAATCGCGGGTTCGTTTCAGGCACGCTACCGCCGTCCTTTGCGGCGTTCTGCTGTCCCCGCTGGTGCTGGCCGATGATCACGCCGCGCACAACGAAGAACTCAGCCCGACGGTGATTACCGCAATCGCCCCGAGCTCGCCTCTGACCATCGTCACCAATCCAAAAGATCCACGCCAACCAGTGCCGGCCAGTGACGGCGGCGATTATCTGAAAACCATTCCGGGCTTCGCACTGGTACGCAATGGCGGCACCAACGGCGATCCGGTGCTGCGCGGCATGTTCGGCTCACGCCTGAACATTCTCACCAACGGCAGCATGATGCTCGGTGCCTGCCCGGGCCGGATGGACGCACCGACCTCGTATATCTCGCCAGAAACCTACGACAAACTCACCGTGATCAAAGGCCCGCAAACTGTGCTGTGGGGGCCGGGCGCCTCGGCCGGCACCGTGCTGTTCGACCGTGAGCCAGAGAGCTTCGGCGAACTCGGCACCCGCGTGAACGCAAGCATTCTGGCTGGCTCCCACGGACGTTTTGACAAGGTTGTCGACGCCGCTGCCGGTGGCCCGTTGGGCTACGTGCGAGTAATCGGCAACACCGCGCATTCCGACGACTACCGCGACGGCAACAACGACATCGTCGCCTCGCGCTACGACAAGTGGAACGGCGACATCGCGGTCGGCTGGACCCCGGACGCCGACACCCTGATCGAACTCACCGCCGGCAAGGGCGATGGTGAAGCGCGCTACGCCGGACGCGGCATGGACGGCTCGCAGTTCCTGCGCGAGAGCCTCGGTTTGCGTTTCGAAAAATCCAATATCACGGACGTGCTGGAGAAACTCGAAGCGCAGGTCTACTACAACTACGCCGACCACGTTATGGACAACTACACCCTGCGCACGCCGTCCGGCACCGGCATGATGGCGGGGCCGATGGCGTCCAATGTCGACCGCCGCACCCTCGGCGCGCGGATCAAAGCGACCTGGCGCTGGGCTGATATTCAGTTGATCACCGGCCTCGACGCGCAGACCAACGAGCACCGCCAGCGCAGCGGCATGGGCATCGACACCTACAAGGATCAGCCGTACAGCAAGGACGCCGATTTCCATAACTACGGCGTGTTCAGCGAAATGACCTGGTACGCCGCCGACCGTGATCGCCTGATCACTGGCGCCCGCGTCGACCGCGCTTCGGCCAAGGATTACCGGCAAACCACCGGCTCGGGAATGATGACTCGCCCGAACCCGACCGCCGACGACACCCGTGCCGATACCCTGCCGAGCGGTTTCGTCCGTTACGAGCATGACCTCGCCGACAGCCCGACCACGCTCTATGCAGGCCTCGGCCACGCGCAACGCTTCCCGGATTACTGGGAGCTGTTTTCGCCCAAGTCCGGCCCGGCGGGATCGGTCAACGCGTTCGATTCGATCAAACCGGAGAAGACCACCCAGTTCGACTTCGGCGTGAACTACAAGCGCGCCGACCTCGAAGCCTGGGCCTCGGGTTACATCGGTGTAGTCCGCGATTACATCCTCTTCGACTACTCCCCGGGAATGATGGGCATGAGCACCTCGCGCGCCGAGAACATCGACGCGCGAATCATGGGCGGTGAACTCGGTGCCGCGTACAAACTCACCGATAACTGGAAAGCCGATGCGACCCTGGCCTACGCCTGGGGCAAGAACAGCAGCGACGGCACGGCCCTGCCGCAAATGCCACCACTGGATGCACGCTTCGGTCTGACCTATAGCGAAGACAACTGGAGCGCCGGCGCACTGTGGAGGGTGGTTGCCGCGCAGAACCGTATCGACCAGAACAAGGGCAACGTGGTCGGCAAGGATTACGACAAGAGTTCGGGCTTCGGCGTGTTCTCACTCAACGGTGCCTATCGGATCAACAAGAACTGGAAGGTCAGCAGCGGCGTCGACAACCTGTTCGGCAAAGCTTACGCCGAACACCTGAACCTGGCGGGCAACGCCGGGTTCGGCTACCCGGCCAATGACCCGCAAGCGATCAATGAGCCGGGGCGCACGCTCTGGACCAAGGTCGACATGAGTTTCTAACAAGAAAAGTCAAAAGATCGCAGCCCGCATGTACCCCTGTAGGAGCTGCCGAAGGCTGCGATCTCTTGATCTAGAAAAATTCGCCCAGCGGAGCACACGTGATGAAACAGCCCAAACCGAATTTCTACAACCTGGCCTGGCGTTGGCATTTTTACGCCGGTCTCTTCGTCGCCCCCTTCATGGTGATGCTGGCCCTGACCGGCATCATTTACCTGTTCAAACCGCAACTCGATTCGCTGATGTACAGCAGCCTGCTCAACGTCCCCGCAGGGCATCACACTGTCCCGGCCGATGACCTGCTGCAACGAGTGAAAAGTGCCTATCCGCAAGGCCAGGTCACCCAGTACCTGCCGCCAGTGAACGCCGAACGCAGCGCACAGTTTGTGGTGAAAAACGCCGGCCAGGAACTCAACATCTTCGTCGATCCGTACCACGGCGACATCCTTGGCGAACAGGATGCCAAGCAAAACCTGCAGGCCATTGCCCGGGCGATCCACGGCGAATTGATGATCGGCACCGTCGGTGACCGCCTTATCGAAATGGCCGCCGGTTGGGGCGTGGTGCTGGTGGTGTCCGGCCTGTTCCTGTGGTGGCCGCGCGGTCAGGCCGCGGGGATTCTGTGGCCGCGGTTGAACAGTCGCGGTCGCGTGTTGTGGCGTGACCTGCACGCGGTCACCGGGTTCTGGGGCGCGACCTTGCTGCTGGTGATGTTGCTCAGTGGCATGACCTGGACCGGCTTCTGGGGCAAGCAATACGCGCAGGTGTGGAACGTGTTCCCGGCGGCGATGTGGGACAACGTGCCGACCTCCGACGTCGAGGCTCGAACCCTTAACAGCGCCACCCGCCAGACCGTGCCTTGGGCGATGGAAAACACGCCGATGCCGATGTCCGGCGATCACGCCGAACACATGAACCACGGCGCCACCAACGCTGGCCCCGCAGCACCCGCCATCAGCCTGCAAGACGTGCAAAACATCGCCACCCAGCGCAAAGTCGAGCCGGGCTACAGCATCACCCTGCCGACCACGGCCACCGGCGTGTTCACCATCGCTGTGTTCGCCGATGACCCGCGCAACGATGCGACCCTGCACGTCGATCAATACACCGGCAAAGTGCTCGCCGATGTGCGTTTCGAGCAGTACGGCAGCGTCGCCCGCGCCACGGAAATCGGCGTGATGCTTCACGAAGGCAAAATGTTCGGCACCTTCAACCAGATCGTCGTGCTGCTGATCTGCCTGATGATTCTGCTCAGCGCCGTCAGCGGTGTAGTGATCTGGTGGAAGCGTCGGCCGCAAGGCAAATTGGGTGTGCCGCCGCTGCGTCATGATTTGCCGAAGTGGAAAACCGGCGTGGTGATCATGTTGGCGCTGGCGGTGGTGTTTCCGCTGGTGGGGGCTTCGCTGGTGGTGGTGTGGTTGCTGGATCGATTGCTGCTGGCGCGGATGAACCGACCAACCGGGTCTGCCTCGACTTCTTCCTGAACCCGCACTCGATCTTCTTCAACGCCAATCCCGTGCAGGGTCGCCTGCACGGGATTTTTTTGCGCCCCAATCTGGCGCGGCGGCCTGCACCAACGCGCCATGGACGTTCCTTCGTGGTGCATGCGCCATGCAGTCAACCGCTCTAACACGACATTTTCTTGCCAAAACCCGACCGGGCACAGCCCTTGCAAAACACCCTTCAGTCGTCCGCATCTGCCAACCAAAAAAACTTCAAACGTTCATGGAGATCGCACAATGAAGCGTCGCAGTTTGATCAAGGCTTTCACACTCACGGCATCCATTGCCGCGATGGGCATGACCTGGACTGTCCAGGCCGCCGAGACCATCAAGGTCGGGATTCTGCATTCGTTGTCCGGCACCATGGCGATCTCCGAAACGTCGCTCAAAGACATGGCGCTGATGACCATCGACGAGATCAACGCCAAGGGCGGTGTGAACGGCAAGATGCTTGAGCCGGTGGTGGTCGACCCGGCGTCGAACTGGCCGCTGTTCGCCGAAAAGGGCCGGCAGTTGCTGACCCAGGACAAGGTCGCCGTGGTGTTCGGCTGCTGGACCTCGGTGTCGCGCAAATCGGTATTGCCGGTGTTCGAAGAGCTCAATGGCCTGCTGTTCTATCCGGTGCAATACGAAGGCGAAGAGATGTCGCCGAACGTCTTCTACACCGGCGCCGCGCCAAACCAGCAGGCGATCCCGGCGGTTGAATATCTGATGAGCGAAGAAGGTGGCAGCGCCAAACGCTACTTCCTGCTCGGCACCGACTACGTCTACCCACGCACCACCAACAAGATCCTGCGCTCGTTCCTGCACTCCAAAGGCGTCGCCGACAAAGACATCGAAGAGGTCTACACGCCGTTCGGCCACAGCGACTATCAAACCATCGTCGCCAACATCAAAAAATTCTCCGCCGGTGGCAAGACTGCGGTCATCTCGACCGTCAACGGCGACTCCAACGTGCCGTTCTATAAAGAGCTGGCCAACCAGGGTCTGAAAGCCACCGACGTGCCGGTTGTGGCGTTCTCGGTCGGCGAAGAAGAACTGCGCGGCATCGACACCAAACCGCTGGTGGGCAACCTCGCGGCGTGGAACTACTTCGAGTCGGTGGAGAACCCGCAGAACAAGAAATTCGTCGCTGACTGGAAGGCCTACGCGAAGAAACACAACCTGCCGGGCGCCGACAAAGCCGTGACCAACGACCCGATGGAGGCTACTTACGTCGGCATCCACATGTGGGCGCAAGCAGTTGAAAAAGCCAAATCCACTGACGTCGACAAAGTCCGCGAAGCCCTTGCCGGCCAGACTTTCGCGGCGCCGTCGGGCTACACCTTGACCATGGACAAGACCAATCACCACCTGCACAAACCGGTGATGATCGGCGAGATTCAGGCTGATGGTCAGTTCAACGTGGTGTGGCAGACCGAAGGGCCGATCCGCGCGCAACCGTGGAGCCCGTTCATTCAGGGCAACGACAAGAAGCCGGATTATGCGGTGAAGAGCAACTGAGGCGGATTCAGTTTTTGAGGCGGGCTTTAGATTCCCCCCCCCTCACCCCAGCCCTCTCCCTCAGGGAGAGGGGGAAAGGGAGCCGATCTTCATGCCTTTCAAAGCCTGAGTTCGGCT
>NZ_AKJR01000174.1:0-12766 GCF_000282235.1 Pseudomonas sp. GM24
CTTTTAAACGCCTGAGTTTAAAAGGCGATTTGCGCGGACTTCACTGGCCTCTTCGCGAGCAGGCTCACTCCTACAGGGGGCATGTTTTCTCTCCCGATTTCATTCCCCGGCAAAAGTTGGAAAGCTTCTTGCAGTACCCGCCGTGAGCCCGCTCTGGGCGTCAAAAGTTTGCTTTAAAGGAACGGGGAAAACCGGTGGATCGCTCTCAGTTATTCAACACTGCTCGCACAAACGTTGCCGACCTCAGTCGGGGCAATCTGGGCGTGCCGTTGTTGCTGCTGGTGATGCTGGCGATGATGATGTTGCCGGTGCCGCCGTTCCTGCTCGACGTGTTTTTTACCTTCAACATCGCGCTGTCGATCGTCGTTCTGCTGGTCTGCGTGTACGCGCTGCGGCCGCTGGATTTTGCGGTGTTCCCGACGATTCTGCTGGTCGCGACGTTGCTGCGGCTGGCGTTGAACGTAGCTTCGACGCGGGTGGTCATGCTGCACGGTCAGGACGGCCACGCCGCTGCCGGTAAGGTGATTCAGGCCTTCGGTGAGGTGGTGATCGGCGGTAACTACGTGGTCGGTATCGTGGTCTTCGCGATCCTGATGATCATCAACTTCGTCGTGGTGACCAAGGGTGCCGGGCGGATTTCCGAGGTGAGCGCGCGCTTCACCCTCGATGCAATGCCCGGCAAACAAATGGCGATCGACGCCGACCTCAACGCCGGTCTGATCGACCAGAACCAGGCCAAGATGCGCCGTCAGGAAGTCGCCCAAGAGGCCGAGTTCTACGGTTCGATGGATGGTGCCAGCAAGTTCGTCCGGGGTGACGCCATCGCTGGTCTGTTGATTCTGTTCATCAACCTTATTGGCGGCATGGCCGTCGGTATCTTCCAGCACAACATGAGCTTCGGCGATGCCGGTCGGGTTTACGCCTTGCTGACCATCGGTGACGGTTTAGTGGCGCAATTGCCATCACTGTTGTTATCGACAGCGGCGGCGATCATGGTGACCCGTGCTTCCGGTTCGGAAGACATGGGCAAACAGATCAATCGCCAGATGTTCGCCTCGCCGAAAGCGTTGGCGGTGGCGGCCGGTTTGATGGCCGTGATGGGCTTGGTGCCGGGCATGCCGCACTTCTCCTTCCTGAGCATGGCTGCGCTGGCCGCTGGTGGCGCGTACCTGTTCTGGAAGAAGCAGAACGTGGCCAAGGTCGTGGCGCTGGAAGAGGTCAAGCGCCAGCAGGAACTGCTGCCGTCGCCGGCCCGCGCCATGGAAACCAAGGAGCTGGGCTGGGATGACGTCACGCCGATCGACATGATCGGTCTGGAAGTCGGTTATCGCCTGATCCCGCTGGTGGATCGCAATCAGGGTGGGCAATTGCTGGCGCGGATCAAGGGCGTGCGCAAGAAGCTTTCGCAGGATCTGGGCTTCCTGATGCCGACCGTGCACATCCGCGACAACCTCGATCTGGCGCCGAGCGCCTATCGCCTGACTCTGATGGGCGTGATCCTCGCCGAAGCCGAGATCTACCCGGATCGCGAGCTAGCGATCAACCCGGGCCAGGTCTACGGCACGCTCAACGGTATCAATGCCAAAGATCCGGCTTTCGGTCTGGAAGCGGTGTGGATCGAAATCAGCCAGCGTGCCCAGGCACAATCGCTCGGTTACACCGTGGTCGATGCCAGCACCGTGGTCGCCACGCACTTGAACCAGATTCTGTACAAGCACTCCAGTGAGCTGATCGGCCACGAGGAAGTGCAGCAACTCATGCAATTGCTGGCCAAAAGCTCGCCGAAACTGGCGGAAGAGCTGGTGCCGGGCGTGGTTTCGCTGTCGCAACTGCTCAAAGTGCTGCAAGCGCTGTTGGCCGAACACGTGCCGGTGCGCGATATCCGCAGTATTGCCGAAGCCATCGCCAACAACGCTGCGAAGAGTCAAGATACCGCCGCGTTGGTGGCTGCGGTGCGCGTCGGCGTATCGCGCGCCATCGTCCAAAGCATTGTAGGCACTGAGTCGGAGCTGCCTGTGATCACCTTGGAGCCAAGGTTGGAACAAATATTGCTCAATAGTCTGCAGAAGGCAGGACAAGGCTCGGAAGAGGGCGTTCTGCTGGAGCCAAGCATGGCCGAGAAGCTGCAGCGTTCGCTCATCGAAGCGGCGCAGCGTCAGGAAATGCAAGGTCAGCCGGTGATCCTTTTGGTCGCTGGCCCGATCCGCGCGATGCTCTCGCGCTTTGGCCGCCTCGCAGTCCCTGGACTGCATGTGCTGGCCTACCAGGAAATACCGGACAACAAGCAAGTGACCATCGTTGCGACAGTAGGGCCCAACGGCTGAGGTAGTGGTTTATGCAAGTTAAGCGTTTCTTTGCCGCCGATATGCGTCAGGCCATGAAGCTGGTTCGTGATGAGCTGGGCGCTGATGCCGCCATTATTGGCAACCGCCGCATTGCCGGCGGTGTCGAGCTGACGGCGGCACTGGATTACAAATTGTCGGCGTTGGCGCCACGGGTTCCGAACATGGAGCTCGAAGACGAGCTGCGCAAGACCCAGTCGCGCATCGTCACCGCTCAGGCCGAGTTGAGCCTGCGTGGCGAAGCCGATGGCAACAGCAATCGCCAGATTTTCGCTGGCCTGCCGTTGACGGCCGGCCTGCCGCTGACCGCAGCTGAACCGCTGACCGAGCCGACCTACGCCGCTCCGGCGCGTCCAGCCCCGGCACCTGCGCAGTCTTCCGGCGGTGTTGATCCGCGCGCACTGGATTCGATGCGTTTTGAATTGAACAGCCTGCGCGAGCTGATGGAAGTCCAGCTCGGTACCCTGGCCTGGAATCAGCTGCAAGGCAGCCGTCCGGCGCAGGCCAATCTGTATCGCCGTCTGCAACGTATCGGCCTGTCCGGCCCGTTGTCGCGCGATCTGCTGGCGATGATCACCGATATCGAAGAGCCGCGTCAGGCCTGGCGCATGTTGCTCGCGCACCTGGCACGGATGATTGCCGTACCGGAAGTCGAGCCGCTGGAAGAGGGCGGTGTGATTGCCATGGTCGGCCCGGCCGGCATGGGCAAGACCACTACGCTGGCCAAGCTTGCCGCGCGTTATGTGCTGAAATACGGCGCGCAGAATGTCGCGCTGGTGAGCATGGACAGTTTCCGTATCGGCGCTCAGGAACAGCTGAAGACGCTGGGTCGCATTCTCAATGTGCCGGTGACCCACGTCGATCCGGGCCAATCGCTGGTGCAGGCGCTGGATCCACTGCTGCGCAAACGCGTGGTGCTGATCGATACTGCCGGCCTGCAAGCCAGCGATCCAGCCCTGCGCATGCAGCTCGAAAGTCTGGCCGGGCGTGGCATTCGGTCAAAAAATTATCTGGTCTTGGCAACCACCAGCCAGAAACAGGTTCTAACCGCCGCTTATCACAGTTACAAGCGTTGCGGGCTTGCCGGCTGCATCCTGACTAAACTGGATGAAACGGCCAGCCTTGGCGAAGTGTTGAGCCTGGCGATCAGTCATGAATTGCCGGTCGCGTACCTGACCGATGGCCCACGGATTCCGGATGATTTGCATCTGCCGCGTCGTCATCAACTGGTCAGCCGCGCCGTCAGCGTGCAAATGCAGGAAGAACCCAGCGAAGAAGCCATGGCTGACATGTTCGCTGATATCTATCACAGCCCGACCAAGCAGGTAGGCTGAGGTATTCATGAACAGTTTTTGTACCTACATCGATGGTCTGCCATGCATTGTTCCGGTTGTGAACGCGCAGCCAGTAATGTGGCCTCCGTCTATGCAAGACAAGGTAAAGAAATAACATGGGCAGCATGCATCCCGTACAGGTGATCGCGGTGACCGGCGGCAAAGGTGGCGTCGGCAAGACTAACGTGTCAGTGAACTTGTCGCTGGCGCTGGCAGAGCTTGGCCGTCGGGTCATGCTGCTGGACGCCGACCTCGGTCTGGCGAACGTTGACGTATTGTTGGGGCTGACCCCTAAGCGCACGCTGGCCGACGTCATCGAAGGCCGTTGCGAATTGCGCGACGTGCTGTTGCAAGGCCCCGGTGGCATTCGCATCGTGCCGGCGGCGTCCGGCACGCAGAGCATGGTCCACCTGAGTCCGGCGCAACACGCCGGCCTGATTCAGGCGTTCAGCGACATCGGCGACAATCTCGACGTATTGGTGATCGACACCGCTGCGGGTATTGGTGACTCGGTAGTCAGTTTCGTGCGCGCAGCCCAGGAAGTGTTGCTGGTGGTCTGCGACGAGCCGACGTCCATTACCGACGCCTACGCGCTGATCAAATTGCTCAACCGCGATTACGGCATGAACCGCTTCCGCGTCCTCGCCAACATGGCGCAGAGCCCGCAGGAAGGGCGCAACCTGTTCGCCAAGTTGACCAAGGTCACGGATCGCTTCCTTGACGTGGCCCTACAATATGTCGGCGCCGTGCCTTACGACGAAAGCGTGCGTAAAGCGGTGCAGAAGCAGCGTGCGGTGTATGAAGCCTTCCCGCGTTCCAAGTGCGCACTGGCGTTCAAGGCGATCGCGCAGAAGGTCGACACCTGGCCGCTGCCCGCCAACCCGCGTGGCCACCTTGAGTTTTTCGTCGAGCGCCTCGTGCAGCAAACGGCAGGGCCCGTGCTATGACCGCAAGCGGTATGAACTACTACAAGAAGTCGGCACGTGACGCGCAGTACGAACTGATCGAGCGTTACGCGCCACTGGTCAAACGCATTGCCTACCACTTGCTGGCGCGTTTGCCGGCGAGTGTGCAGGTCGAAGACCTGATCCAGGCCGGAATGATCGGTCTGCTCGAAGTCTCGACCAAATATGACGCCAGCAAAGGCGCCAGTTTTGAAACGTACGCGGGCATTCGAATCCGCGGCGCGATGCTCGACGAAGTGCGCAAAGGGGACTGGGCGCCACGCTCGGTTCACCGCAATACCCGTATGGTCAGTGACGCAATTCGCTCAATTGAAGCTAAAACCGGCCGTGACGCTAAAGATCACGAGGTTGCAGCCGAACTCCAATTGAGTCTCGACGATTACTACGGGATTTTGAATGACACCTTGGGCAGCCGCCTGTTCAGTTTCGACGACCTGCTGCAGGACGGCGAACACGAAGGGCTGCACGAGGATGGCGCGAGTGCTCATCTTGAGCCGTCGCGCGATCTGGAAGATGAACGTTTCCAGGCTGCGTTGGCGGACGCGATTGCCAATTTGCCGGAGCGTGAGCGACTGGTGTTGGCGCTGTACTACGACGAAGAGCTGAACCTCAAGGAAATCGGTGAAGTCCTTGGCGTCAGTGAATCGCGGGTCAGCCAGTTACACAGCCAGTGCGCGGCCCGTTTGCGGGGGCGTTTGGGGGAGTGGCGAGCGCGCTGAAGGCGGTGTGGGGACACTGCGAACGAGGCTGGTGCGGTGATGAACGGCACCGGTCTTGCTCTGTTGTGCTCCAGACAGTCTTCGAGTGCTAAGCCGATTGATTGAAGTGGCGCGTCCAGGTGCTGGGCGCGTTTAAGACTGCTTGGAGGTCGAATTGAACAAAGACATGAAAATCCTCATCGTTGATGACTTCTCAACGATGCGGCGGATCATCAAGAACCTGCTGCGTGATCTTGGGTTCACCAACACCGTCGAGGCTGACGATGGCGTGACTGCCATTCCAGTGCTCAACAGCGGCAGCATCGACTTTCTGGTAACGGACTGGAACATGCCGGGCATGACCGGTATCGACCTGCTGCGCCACGTGCGTGCCGATGAAAAGCTCAAGCACCTGCCAGTGCTGATGGTGACTGCAGAAGCCAAGCGCGAGCAGATCATTGAAGCCGCTCAGGCCGGTGTAAACGGCTACGTAGTCAAACCTTTCACGGCTCAGGCGTTGAAAGACAAAATCGAGAAGATTTTCGAACGCATCGGCTGATGAACGCGCGGGGGAGCTATGGAGCATAACGAATCTTCACAGGGCGATTTCGAGTCGACCCTGAAAAAACACGCGGTCGAACTGGTCGAAAGCCTTGAAAAAGGCAGGTTCGGCGACGCTGTGCAACTGATCCATGAGCTCAATCAGACCCGTGACCGTGGCCTGTACCAGGAAGTGGGCAAGCTCACACGTGAACTGCACAGTGCGATCGTCAACTTCCAGATCGACCCGAACATGCCGCAGGCCGAGGAAGTGTCGCAAATCACCGACGCCACCGAACGCCTGGGCTATGTGGTCAAGCTGACAGAGGCCGCGGCCAACCGCACCATGGATCTGGTGGAAAGCGCCACGCCGGTGGTCAATAGTCTGGCTGATGAAGCCCAGACCTTGAGCGCCGATTGGGGCCGCTTCATGCGTCGCGAGGTCGGGGCTGAAGAGTTCCGTGAACTGGCGCGCCGGGTCGACGGTTTTCTGTCACGCAGCAGCACGGACAACCGTGCGGTGTCGAGCAATCTCAACGACATCCTGCTGGCCCAGGATTACCAGGACCTGACCGGTCAGGTGATCAAGCGTGTGACCCAACTGGTCACCGAAGTCGAAAGCAATTTGCTCAAACTCGTGCTCATGGCCAGTCAGGTCGACCGCTTTGCGGGCATCGAACATGACCGCGCCGCGATGCTTGCAGAAAAAGATCCACAAAAACATCTCTCGCAGGGTGAAGGTCCGCAGATTCATGCCGATAAACGAGAAGACGTTGTGTCCGGTCAGGACGATGTGGACGATTTGTTATCCAGCCTCGGGTTCTAGAGTTTTGGAATTTTAGGTTTTTTGGGTTTTTAGACCTGTAGGAGCACCCCATTAATGAGCTTCGGCGCCGATGAAGAGATCCTTCAGGATTTCCTGGTTGAGGCCGGCGAGATTCTTGAGCAACTGTCCGAACAACTGGTCGAGCTGGAAAGCCGTCCGGATGACGCAGATCTGCTCAACGCAATTTTTCGCGGTTTCCACACTGTAAAAGGGGGCGCCGGCTTCCTTCAGCTCAATGAGCTGGTGGAGTGCTGTCACATCGCCGAAAACGTGTTCGACATCCTGCGCAAGGGTGAGCGTCGCGTTGATGCAGAACTGATGGACGTTGTCCTCGAAGCACTGGACGCGGTGAACAGCATGTTCAGCGAAGTCCGCGAGCGTGCTCCGATCACCGCCGCCACGCCGGAGCTGCTGGCCGCCCTGGCGCGCCTGGCCGAACCGCAAGCGGCGGACGCAGCCCCGGCTTCGCCGGTGGCCGAGATGATCGAAGAACTGGTCGTTGAAGGCGATTCCTCGGGCGACATCACTGATAACGAATTCGAGCAACTGCTGGACTCGCTGAACGCCGTCAAGGCCGAAGCCGAAGCCCCGGCCGCTGCTGCCCCTGCGCAAACGGCCGCTGAAGCCGCGAGCGATGAAATCACCGATGCCGAGTTCGAGTCATTGCTCGATCAGTTGCACGGCAAAGGCCAGTTCGCGGTGGACGCGGTTGCGCCAGTTGCGGCAGCTGCTGCGGCACCGGCCAAGGGCGACAGCTCAGACATCACCGACGACGAATTCGAAGCACTGCTCGATCAGTTGCATGGCAAGGGCAACTTTGCCGTCGATGCGCTGGAGTCGGCGATTGCCTCGGCACCGGCGCCTGCTGCTCCAGCGGCGGCTGCTGCCGGCAGCGATCTGATCAGCGATCACGAGTTCGAATCGCTGCTCGACGAATTGCATGGCAAAGGCAAGTTCACTGACGTTGGTGCCGCGACTGCCGGCGCCGCTTCGACGGTGGCTGCGCCTGCCGCCAAGGCTGCGGCCGCTCCCGCTGCTGCGCCGAAAGCCGCGCCCAAGCCTGAGCCAAAAGCCGAAGCGCCAAAACCGGCTGCCGCTGCTGCACCGGCTCCGGCCCGTGCGCCGGCGACACCGCCACCGGAAAAACCGGCGAGCGAAGCCGAAACCACCGTGCGTGTCGACACGGCACGTCTCGACGAAATCATGAACATGGTCGGCGAGTTGGTGCTGGTGCGTAACCGTCTGGTGCGCCTGGGCCTGAACAGCGGCGATGAAGCCATGCAAAAGGCCGTGTCGAACCTCGACGTGGTCACGGCTGACTTGCAGACCGCGGTGATGAAGACGCGGATGCAGCCGATCAAGAAGGTCTTCGGGCGCTTCCCGCGTCTGGTTCGTGACCTCGCACGTCAGCTGAAGAAAGAGATCAACCTGGAACTGGTGGGTGAAGAAACCGACCTCGACAAAAACCTTGTCGAGGCCCTGGCCGACCCGCTGGTCCACTTGGTGCGCAACGCCGTCGACCACGGCATCGAGTCGCCAGAAGAACGCGAAGCGTCGGGCAAGGCCCGTGGTGGTCGCGTGGTGCTGGCAGCCGAGCAAGAGGGCGACCATATCCTCCTGTCGATTTCCGATGACGGCAAAGGCATGGACCCGAATGTCCTGCGTGCCATCGCGGTAAAACGCGGTGTGATGGACAAGGACGCGGCCGATCGCCTCAGCGATACCGAGTGCTACAACCTGATTTTCGCCCCGGGTTTCTCGACCAAGACCGAGATCTCCGACGTGTCCGGCCGTGGTGTCGGCATGGACGTGGTGAAGACCAAGATTTCCCAGCTCAACGGTTCGATCAACATCTACTCGACCAAGGGCCAGGGCTCGAAGATCGTCATCAAGGTGCCGCTGACCCTCGCGATCATGCCAACCCTGATGGTCATGCTCGGCAATCAGGCGTTTGCGTTCCCGCTGGTCAACGTCAACGAAATCTTCCACCTCGACCTGTCGACCACCAACGTTGTCGACGGCCAGGAAGTGGTGATCGTGCGGGACAAGGCGCTGCCATTGTTCTACCTCAAGCGCTGGCTGGTCAGCTCCGCCGCTCACGAAGAGCAGCGTGAAGGCCACGTGGTGATCCTTTCGGTGGGCACGCAGCGGATCGGCTTTGTCGTCGATCAACTGGTCGGTCAGGAAGAAGTGGTCATCAAGCCATTGGGCAAAATGCTGCAGGGCACTCCGGGCATGTCCGGCGCCACCATTACCGGTGACGGCCGCATCGCGCTGATTCTCGATGTTCCAAGCATGCTCAAGCGTTACGCCGCACGGCGTATTTGAATCCGGGGCGGCGGGGCGATAACGTCCCGCTGCACCTAATGGAGTGTTTATGGCAGTCAAAGTCCTGGTGGTGGACGATTCGGGTTTTTTCCGCCGCCGCGTCTCGGAAATTCTTTCAGCGGATCCGAGCATTCAGGTGGTCGGCACCGCCACCAACGGTAAAGAGGCGATCGATCAGGCGCTGGCACTCAAGCCGGACGTGATCACCATGGACTACGAGATGCCAATGATGGACGGCATCACGGCAGTGCGGCACATCATGCAGCGCTGCCCGACCCCGGTGTTGATGTTCTCCTCGCTGACGCACGAAGGCGCCCGGGTCACCCTGGATGCGCTGGACGCCGGTGCGGTGGATTTCCTGCCGAAGAATTTCGAAGACATCTCGCGTAACCCGGAGAAGGTCAAGCAGTTGCTGTGCGAAAAGGTGCATAGCATCTCGCGCAGTAACCGTCGTTTCAGTGCTTACAGTGCGCCGGCTCCAGCCGCAGCACCGACGCCTGCTCCGGCGCCATCCAGCTTCAGCAGCCACAGCACCAGCGCACCGGCACGTCCGACACCCGCGCCTGTGCATGCACCTGCTCCAAGCCGTATTCCGGCCGCCAGCGCTTCGTCGCCAGCGCCGAAACGCAAAGCCTACAAACTGGTTGCCATCGGTACGTCGACTGGCGGCCCGGTGGCGCTGCAACGCGTGCTGACGCAATTGCCGGCGAACTTCCCGGCGCCGATCGTGCTGATCCAGCACATGCCGGCGGCATTCACCAAGGCCTTCGCCGAACGTCTCGACAAGCTCTGCCGCATCAGCGTCAAGGAAGCCGAGGATGGCGACATCCTGCGTCCGGGCCTGGCGTTGCTCGCGCCGGGTGGCAAGCAAATGATGATCGACGGCCGTGGCGCGGTGAAAATCCTCCCGGGCGACGAGCGTCTGAACTACAAGCCGTGCGTGGACATCACTTTTGGTTCGGCGGCGAAATCCTACGGCGACAAAGTTCTGGCGGTGGTGTTGACCGGCATGGGCGCCGACGGCCGTGAAGGCGCACGTCTGCTCAAGCAGGGCGGCAGCGCGGTGTGGGCGCAGGACGAAGCCAGTTGCGTGATCTACGGCATGCCGATGGCCATCGTTAAAGCCGACCTCGCCGACGCGGTATACAGCCTCGACGACATCGGCAAACACATTGTCGAGGCGTGTATCTGATGGATGTTTTAAGCCTTATCGGGATCATCATGGCGTTCGTCGCCATCATCGGCGGTAACTACCTTGAAGGTGGTCACCTCGGTGCGCTGGCCAACGGCCCGGCGGCATTGATCGTACTGGGCGGCACCGTCGGTGCCGCACTGCTGCAATCGCCGATGAGCGCGTTCAAACGCGCCATGCAGATCCTCGCCTGGATTCTGTTTCCGCCACGGGTCGATCTGGCCGGTGGCATCGATCGCGTCGTCAACTGGAGCCTCACCGCGCGCAAGGAAGGCCTGCTGGGCCTGGAAGGCGTAGCCGATGCCGAACCGGACAACTACTCGCGCAAGGGCCTGCAACTGCTGGTCGACGGCGCTGAGCCGGAAGCGATCCGCAGCATCCTCGAAGTGGATTTCTACACCCAGGAAGCCCGCGACATCGAGGCGGCGAAAGTCTTTGAAAGCATGGGCGGCTACGCGCCAACCATCGGCATCATCGGTGCGGTGATGGGCCTGATTCACGTGATGGGCAACCTCGCCGATCCGACGCAACTGGGCAGCGGCATCGCCGTGGCGTTCGTCGCGACCATTTACGGCGTGGCCAGTGCCAACCTGGTGTTGCTGCCGGTGGCGGCCAAGCTGAAGTCAATCGCGTTGCGGCAGTCGCGTTATCGCGAAATGTTGTTGGAAGGGATCCTGTCGATCGCCGAAGGTGAAAACCCTCGCTCCATTGAGTTGAAGCTGCAAGGCTTCATGGATTAAGGGAATAACCTCATGGCTCGTCGTCGCCACCAGGAAGAACACGTCAATCACGAGCGCTGGCTCGTGTCCTACGCGGATTTCATCACGCTACTGTTCGCGTTCTTCGTGGTGATGTACTCGATTTCGTCGATCAACGAAGGCAAGTACAAAGTCATTTCCGAAGCGCTGATCGGGGTCTTCACCGACTCCGACCGCTCGCTCAAACCGATCCCGATTGGTGATGAACGACCGAAGACCGTGACCCCGGCCAAGCCGCTGGTCAAGGACGCCGAACAGGTCGACGCCGGTATCGCTGGCGCCAGCGATCCACTGAAAAGCATTGCCGATGACATCAGCGCCGCCTTCGGTGACTTGATCAGCTCTAATCAGATGACCGTGCGTGGCAACGAACTGTGGGTCGAGATCGAACTCAACTCCAGCCTGTTGTTCGGCAGCGGTGACGCCATGCCAAGCGACATCGCCTTCAACATCATCGACAAGGTCGCGGCGATTCTGAAGCCGTTCGATAACCCGATCCACGTCGAAGGTTTCACCGATGATCAGCCGATCCGCACCGCGCAGTACCCGACCAACTGGGAGCTGTCTTCGGCGCGTTCGGCGAGCATCGTGCGCATGCTGGCGATGCAGGGTGTCAACCCTGGCCGCCTGGCCTCGGTCGGTTACGGTGAGTTCCAGCCGGTCGCCAATAACGCCACCGCTGAAGGCCGTGCGAAAAACCGTCGTGTGGTGCTGGTGGTGTCGCGCAATCTTGATGTGCGCCGCAGCCTCACGGGCACCGGAACCGCCAATGCGCAACCGGACGCTGCATTGAAGCGGGCTGGCACACAAACTGCACCGACCCCGGTCAAGACGCCGGGACGCGAGAGTGCCGTCAATTCTCCGTCACCCGCATTAACACGCTGAGCTATGTCTCGGTCGAGCATATCGGCCGGGAGGAACGAACCGAATGAGAGTCTGGGCAGTCGCCAATCAAAAGGGTGGTGTCGGTAAAACCACATCTTCCATCGCTTTAGCCGGATTGCTGGCCGAGGCGGGCAAGCGCGTGGTTGTGGTCGATCTCGACCCGCACGGCTCGATGACCAGCTATTTCGGCTACGACCCCGACAGCCTGGAACACAGCAACTACGATCTGTTTCTGCACAAGGGCAGCGTGCCGCAAGGCCTGCCGGGGCAGCTGCTGTTGTCGACCAGTGACGAACGTATTTCGCTGCTGCCATCGAGCACCGCGCTGGCAACCCTTGAGCGTCAGTCGCCGGGGCAGAGTGGCCTGGGTCTGGTAATCGCCAAGAGTCTGGCGCAGCTGTGGCAGGACTTCGATTACGCGGTGATCGACAGCCCGCCGTTGCTCGGCGTACTGATGGTCAACGCCCTTGCAGCGAGCCAGCAACTGGTGATCCCGGTGCAGACCGAACACTTGGCCGTCAAAGGCCTGGAACGCATGGTCAACACCCTGGCAATGATCAATCGCTCGCGCAAACAGGCGTTGCCGTTCAGTATCGTGCCGACCCTGTTCGATCGCCGTACGCAGGCATCGATGCATACCTTGCGTGTGCTGCGCGACAAATTCCCAGAAGAGATCTGGCAGGGTTATATCCCGGTCGATACTCGTCTGCGCGATGCCAGTCGTGCCGGTGTCACGCCTTCGCAATTCGACGGCAAGAGCCGTGGCGTGCTGGCGTATCGCGCGCTGCTCAAGCATCTGTTGGCGCAACAACTTGTTCCGCAGGTGGCTTGAATGACGTTGAACCTTGTAGGAGCTGCCGCAGGCTGCGATCTTTTGATCTTGCTTTGTGGCGCTCCT
>NZ_AKJR01000174.1:12777-14832 GCF_000282235.1 Pseudomonas sp. GM24
GATCTTGCTTTGTGGCGCTCCTGAAAAGATCAAAAGATCGCAGCCTGCGGCAGCTCCTACATGGGGTTGCGTATGAATCGGCCGGTCAAGTTGACGTCGAAGCCGCAATTGGCGCTGCAGTCTTATCTGGATAATTTGCTGCAGGAAATTCCTGAGGAGCTGCCGCCGGTCATTGAGGCGCAGCCTGAAGTTGTGGAAAGCAGCGAGGCGCTGGACGAGTTTCAGGCCGCGGTGCTGGAAGAGCAGGCGCGTGACGCGCAGAAAGCGGCCAGGCCTGCTGCGCCGGTTGCCGCGCCTGCCGTTGCAGCGGTTGCCAAAGCGCCGGAGGCTTTGATCGAGGAAGCAGCGCCGGTTCGTGCATCGGTCTCGACGCTCGCTCCGCTGCTGCAAACCCAATTGCTGAAAACCGCGCCGGAACCGGTCGTGGTCGAACCAGCTCCGGCACCCGTCGCACCCGCACCCGTCGAGCAGACGCTGGTTCCGCCGCTGGTGGAAGTGCATCTGCCGCCGAACAACACGCCGCCACCGGTGGAAACCGACGGACGTCCGGCGTGGGCCTCGGAAGCCTTCGAATGCCTGCTGTTCGACGTCGCTGGCCTGACCCTGGCCGTGCCGCTGGTGTGCCTCGGCTCGATCTATTCGCTGGCCGGCCATGAGCTGACGCCGTTGTTCGGTCAGCCGGAATGGTTCCTCGGGATTCTGCCGAGCCAGGCCGGCAACCTGAAAGTGCTGGACACCGCGCGCTGGGTCATGCCCGATCGCTATCGCGATGACTTCCGTCAGGGCCTGCAGTACGTGATTTCGGTACAAGGTTACGAGTGGGGGCTGGCAGTGCATCAGGTCAGCCGCTCGTTGCGTCTGGACCCGAATGAAATCAAATGGAGAAGTCACCGGGGTCAGCGGCCATGGCTCGCCGGCACCGTGATTGAGCACATGTGTGCATTGCTTGACGTTTCCGCACTGGCCGAGTTGATCGCCAGCGGTGGGGCAAAGCACCTCGGCGGCCACAAGCCGCTACATAAACCGACATAGCTGCCGACATAACAATCAGGCGACGGCATTGTTGAATGCCGCCACACAGAACACACACCGCTCAGAGCGGTTTTTTCGAGGGGTCAGGGTATGAGTAGTCAGGCGACGAATGCAAAAGGTTCTGAAGATCCGATCCTGCAATGGGTAACCTTCAAACTGGACAACGAAACCTACGGCATCAACGTGATGCGCGTTCAGGAAGTGCTGCGCTACACCGAGATCGCTCCAGTGCCAGGTGCACCGAGCTACGTGCTGGGCATCATCAACCTGCGCGGTAACGTGGTCACCGTGATCGACACCCGTCAGCGCTTCGGCCTGAACAGCGGCGAGATCAGCGACAACACCCGTATCGTCATCATCGAAGCCGATAAGCAAGTCGTCGGCATCATGGTCGACAGCGTGGCCGAAGTGGTTTACCTGCGTCAGTCGGAAATCGAGACGGCGCCAAACGTCGGCAACGAAGAATCGGCCAAGTTCATCCAGGGCGTGTGCAACAAGAACAACGAGTTGCTGATCCTGGTCGAGCTGGACAAGATGATGAGCGAAGAAGAATGGTCGGACCTGGAGAATATCTGATTGATTCTCGAGGTCGCGGTCATTGTCCTGTTCCTCTTCTGGGCAGGCACGCTGGCAATGTTTGTGTCGTACATCAAGGCGCAGCGCGTCATCGCTGCGCAACAGGCCCAGGGCGATGCGCTGCGTGATCAGCGCATCAAGGAACTGGCCAAGCGTGTCGACGATTACCAGAACGGCAATGTGCGCATGGGCGACGCCCTGCACGAGTTGCGCGCGGTGGTGAGTCCGTTGCCGGACAAGATTGTCGCGCTTGAACAACGCGACCCGTCGAGCCTGTCATTCGCCCAGGCGGCGAAACTGGTAGGCATGGGCGCAAGCGTCGATGAACTGACTCAGTCCTGTGGGTTGACCCAGGCTGAGGCGGAGTTGATGCGCAAGCTTCACAAGAACTAGAAGCAAGATCAAAAGATCGCAGCCTTCGGCAGCTCCTACAGGGAAACGCATTCC
>NZ_AKJR01000175.1:0-8502 GCF_000282235.1 Pseudomonas sp. GM24
CCTGCTCGCGATAGCGATCTGACATTCAACATAGATGTCGCCTGATAGACCGCTATCGCGAGCAGGCTCACTCCTACAGGGGGATGTGTAAGCCCAGAAATTACCCGTTTTGCAGGAGCAATCATGACCCGTCCAAAGAATGCCGAACCCACCGCGCACGCCGAGCCGTCGAGAATCCGTGAAGGCCTGCCCTTCCCGCTCGGTGCGACCTGGGATGGTCTGGGGGTGAACTTTGCTCTGTTTTCCGCCAACGCCACCAAGGTCGAACTGTGCATCTTCGACGATGCCGGCGAAGTCGAACTCGAACGCATCGAACTGCCGGAATACACCGACGAGATCTACCACGGCTACCTGCCCGATGCGCACCCGGGGCTGATTTACGGCTACCGCGTCTACGGCCCTTACGACCCGGCCAACGGTCATCGTTTCAACCACAACAAACTGCTCATCGACCCGTACGCCAAGCAATTGGTCGGCGAACTGAAATGGTCGGAAGCGCTGTTCGGCTACACCATCGGCCACCCTGACGCCGACCTCAGTTTCGATGAGCGCGACAGCGCGCCGTTCGTGCCCAAGTGCAAAGTCATCGACCCGGCGCACACCTGGGGCAACGACCATCGCGTCAGCGTGCCGTGGGACAAAACCATCATTTACGAAACCCACGTGCGCGGCATCAGCATGCGCCACCCTTCGGTGCCGGAGAACGTACGCGGCACCTTCGCCGGGCTGATGGTCGACGATGTGCTCGAACATATTCGCAAGCTCGGCGTGTCCACCGTCGAGTTGCTGCCGATTCACGCCTTCGTCAATGACCAGCATCTACTGCACAAAGGCATGACCAACTACTGGGGCTACAACAGCATCGCCTTCTTCGCTCCGGACCCGCGTTATCTGGCCAGCGGCAAGATCGCCGAGTTCAAGGAGATGGTTGCGCACCTGCACGAAGCCAATCTCGAAGTGATTCTCGACGTGGTCTACAACCACACCGCCGAGGGCAACGAGCAAGGTCCGACCCTGTCGATGCGCGGCATCGACAACGCCTCGTACTACCGTTTGATGCCGGACGACAAGCGCTTCTATATCAACGATTCCGGCACCGGCAACACGCTGGACCTGAGCCATCCGTGCGTGCTGCAAATGGTCACCGACTCGCTGCGTTACTGGGCCAGCGAGATGCACGTCGACGGCTTCCGTTTCGATCTGGCGACTATTCTCGGCCGCTATCACGATGGTTTCGACGAGCGTCACAGCTTCCTCGTCGCTTGCCGTCAGGACCCGGTGCTGCGTCAGGTGAAAATGATCGCCGAGCCGTGGGACTGCGGCCCCGGCGGCTATCAGGTGGGCAACTTCCCGCCGGGCTGGGTCGAATGGAACGACAAGTTCCGCGACACCGTGCGCGCGTTCTGGAAAGGTGACGACGGCCAGGTTGCCGACTTCGCCAGTCGCATGACCGCCTCCGGCGAGATGTTCAACCAGCGCGGACGGCGGCCGTACTCGTCGGTGAATTTCATCACCGCCCACGACGGCTTCACCCTCAACGATCTGGTGTCGTACAACGACAAGCACAACGAAGCCAACGACGAAAACAATCAGGACGGCAGCAACAACAACCTGTCGTGGAACCATGGCGTAGAAGGCCCGACCGACGATCCCGAAATCAATGCCCTGCGCCATCGGCAGATGCGCAATTTCTTCGCCACCCTGCTGCTCGCCCAAGGCACGCCGATGATCGTCGCCGGTGATGAATTCGCCCGTACCCAGGACGGCAATAACAACGCTTATTGCCAGGACAGCGAGATCGGTTGGGTCAACTGGGACCTGAGCGAGGACGGCAAGGCGTTGCTGAAATTCGTCAAGCGCCTGATCAAGTTGCGTCTGGCTTATCCGATCCTGCGTCGCGGCCGCTTCCTGGTTGGTGAGTACAACGAGGACATCGGCGTCAAGGACGTCACCTGGCTGGCACCCGACGCCACCGAGATGACCACCGAGCATTGGCACGATGCGCACAACCGCTGCCTGGGCATGTTGCTCGACGGCCGCGCGCAGGAAACCGGGATTCGCCGCAAGGGTGCGGATGCGACGCTGCTGCTGGTGGTCAACGCCCACCACGACATCGTCAATTTCACCTTGCCGGAAGTGCCGGAAGGCAGCTTCTGGACTTGCATGATCGACACCAATCAGCCGTCGATTCGTGGTCAGGAACGCTTCGATTTCGGCCACGAATACTCGGTCACCGGGCGCTCGCTGCTGCTGTTCGAACTGCAACGTGATGAAGAAGACTGATATGGACCTGCACCGTTATCTCGCCCGGCGTCCGGCGGATTATCCGCACACCGTAGCGCTCGGCAATTGTCTGCGGGCGCTGGTCGAGGCCGGGCTGGATCGTTTGCCGTTGCCGGGCAGTGGCCGCACGCTGGAACGTTTTCAGTGTCTGGCGGAGGTCGCTGGGCATGACCTCGGTTTGTGCAAACTGTTCGAAGGCCATACCGACGCACTGGCGATCATCGAGCAATTGGGCGGTTCGCCGACACCGGGCAGTACGTGGGGCATGTGGGCGGCGGAACCGCCGCAGGCGCGGGTCAAGGTCAGCCCGGCCGGGCACATGGTCGCGCTGCACGGGCGCAAGGCGTGGTGCTCCGGGGCCGCCGTGCTCAGCCACGCCTTGCTCACCGCGTGGGATGCCGATGATCAGCAACAACTGGTCGCCGTCGCCCTCGACCAACCGGGCGTGACCGTCACCGAGCAAGGCTGGCAAGCCGTGGGCATGGCCGCCACTGGCAGCGTGGAGGTGCTGTTCGACGGCGCCGAAGCACAGGCCATCGGCAATCCCGGCGACTATCTGCAACGACCGGGTTTCTGGCAAGGCGGTATCGGTATTGCGGCGTGCTGGTACGGCGCCGCAAGGCAAATTGCCGAAGCGTTGCGCGCACAGTGTGAGCAACGCCCGGAGCCGCACGCCCTCGCCCATCTCGGCGCGGTCGACAGTGCCTTGCAGGCGGCCGCCGATGTCCTGCGTTTCAGCGCCCTGCACATCGATGCACACCCCGAGGACAACGCCGAACTGCTCGCCCGTCGTGCCCGCGCGGTGGTCGAGCAGTCGGCGGAACAGGTGCAGCGAGAGGTCGGTCGCGCCCTCGGCGCCGGGCCGTTTTGCAAGGATCGGCACTTTGCCCGGCTCAGCGCCGACCTGCCGGTGTTCCTGCGTCAGAGTCACGCCGAACGTGATCTGGCTGCGCTCGGGAAAATGGTTGCCGGGCAATCCGCGGAGGCATGGGCGCTATGAAAACCAATCCGATTGTCGGTCAGGGTACGAGCCTGCATCAATGGCAGGCTTCGCGGCATCTGGCGGAACTGGACAGCATCGACATCCTTAGTCTGGTGCCACCCGGCGCACGGGCGGTGATTATCGCGCCGCACCCAGACGACGAAGTGCTGGGTTGTGGCGGTTTGCTGCAATTGCTCGCGGCTGCTGGACGGCCTCTGCAGCTGATTTCAGTCACCGACGGCAGCGCCAGTCACCCAGGTTCCAGTCGTTGGCCGGTCGAACGTCTGAGCGTGGTGCGCCCGCAGGAGTCTGCCGAAGCGTTACGCCGCCTCGGTTTGCCGATGCATCGCGTGAAGTGGCTGCGCGGTGGCTTCAGCGACACCCAGGTGGCCGCTCAGGAAGCAGAGTTGGTCAATTTCATCGAGCGTCATCTGCGCCCCGATGACGTGCTGTTCACCACGTGGAGTGAAGACGGTCATTGCGACCACGAAGCCGTCGGCCGCGCCAGTGCCGAAGCTGCCCGCCGCGTCGGTGCGAGTTGCCATGAATTGCCGGTGTGGACCTGGCACTGGGCAACCCCGGAAGACGCCTTTGTCCCGTGGCAACGCGCACGCAAGATTCTCCTGACGCCGGCGCAAGTTGCGCGCAAGCGTCACGCGGTACATGCCTTCGCCAGTCAACTGGAGGGCGATCCTGACGCCGGACTCGGTCCGGTGCTCGCGCCGTATGTGCTCGATCGCCTCCTACAGCCCTTCGAAGTGGTGTTTCTATGAGTGTCGAAGATCGCTACTTCGATGGCCTGTTTGCCGGCAATGACGACCCGTGGGCGTTCCGTGAGCGCTGGTACGAGCAGCGCAAACGCGCGATCACTCTCGCTGCCCTGCCGCGTCCGCACTACCGGGCAATCTTCGAACCGGGCTGCGCCAACGGCGAGTTGAGCGCCGAACTGGCCAGCCGCTGTGATCGCCTGCTGTGCTGCGACACCGCCAGTGCGGCGGTGACCTTGGCGCGCACGCGTTTGAGTCTGTTCGATCATGCCGAAGTGCGGCAAAACCGTCTTCCCGGCGACTGGCCGGAGGAAAAATTCGACCTGATCGTATTTAGCGAGATCGGCTACTACCTCGATGGCGAAGATCTGACAGACGTGATCCGTCGGGCCAGTGATTGCCTGACTGCCGACGGCCAGTTCCTCGCCTGTCACTGGCGCCCGCCCATCGACGGCTGCCCGTTGAATGCACGGCAGGTGCACGACCTGATCCACGAAAAACTGCGTCTGCCGCGAGTGGTTTTGCATCAGGAAGCGGACTTCATTCTTGAAGTGTGGAGCCGTGAACCGCGCTCGGTAGCGGCACTGGAGGGCTTGCGATGATCGGCATTCTGATCCCGGCGCACAACGAGGAAGACTTGCTCGACGACTGTCTGAACGCGGCCATGCGCGCCAGCCGCCACGGTTTACTGGCTGGCGAAAAGGTTGAAGTGTTGGTGGTGCTCGACAGCTGCACTGACCGCTCGGCGCAGATTGTCAGCCGCTATCCGGTGCTGAGCCTGCACATCGATGCACGCAATGTCGGCCAGGCCCGGGCGGCCGGCGCACAGCTGTTGCTGGAACGCGGCGCGCGCTGGATCTCCTGCTCGGACGCCGACAGTCGGGTCGCCGACGACTGGCTGGTCGCCCAGCTGGGCTTGGGGGCCGACGCGGTATGCGGTACCGTCACCGTCGAACGCTGGCACGAGTCGTTCGATGCCGCGGCGCAAATCCGCTATCACCGGCATTACCGGGCCTGTGATGGCCATCGGCACATTCACGGCGCGAATCTGGGCATCAGCGCCGACGCCTATCGCTGGGCCGGAGGCTTTAAACCGTTGGCCTGCGATGAAGATGTGCAGTTGGTACGGGAGCTGGAACGGGACGGTGCCAACATCGCCTGGAGTCATCGCCCGCAAGTGCTCACCAGCGCGCGGTTCGACAGCCGTGCTCGTGGTGGCTTTGGTGACTATCTGCGAAATCTGGCACAGATGGAGCAAAAAAAAGCGGATCAGATTGATCTGTGACGCGACGGATCTGGCTTCATGAGCAATACTCTGCTGCGCGGCAATCCAGGGTTCGGAGCGTCGCACGGCATTCAACCAGCCTTCACGGGTCGGTGGCGTCTGGCAATCACTGCCACGCACACGACTGAGGGCGAGACAACACAAGGACGTCAGACCATGAAAACGTTATCCCTCAGCGACAGCAGCCTGCCGGCGCAAATATGGAACAGCGCCGCACAACTGGACAACATTCCCGTCATCAATACTCGCAGCCTGGTGCCCGACGGTGCCCGCGCCGTGGTCATCGCGCCGCATCCCGGCGATGAAGTGGTCACCTGCGGCGGACTGCTGCAATTACTGTCCAGCCTCGGTCATCCGCTGCAACTGCTCTCGATCACTGACGGCAGTGCCAGCCACCCCGGCTCGCGGCAGTGGTCGGAAAAACGCCTGAGCGTATTTCGCCCACAGGAAAGCGTCGAAGCCCTGCGCCGCCTCGGCCTGCCAATGCACAGCCTGAAATGGGTGCGTGGCGGCTTCACCGATAACGCCCTGTGCGACCAGCAGGCGCAAGTGACCGAGTTCATCGGCCGCTACCTGCGCCCCGGCGACGTGGTGTTCAGCACCTGGCGCGGCGATGGCAACGACGACCACGAAGCGGTGGGCCGGGCCAGTGCGCAAGCGGCTGAACAGGCCGGTGCGATCTTCCATGATGTACCGGTCTGGGCCTGGCACTGGCCCGAACGCGACCAGCAACTGATCCCTTGGGAGCGCGCGCGCAAACTGCGCCTCGACACCTGGACCGTCGCGCGCAAGAGCCACGCCACCCACGCCTACGCCAGCCAGCTCAACGGCGAACCGGCGATCGGCATTGCGCCGATGCTGCCGCCGGTGATCCTGGAGCGGATGCGCTTGCCGTATGAAATCGTGTTTGTCTGAACTCAACGAGTTCACGGAGTACATCTCGCAATACCTATGGGCTTGTTGATGAAAGCGCCAGAACCTTCAGCGTGAAAGCCGACTGACATCCTGCTGGCGCGGGTGCATTTTCTCGCAATTCACCGCCAGAAATTCGTGCCACCCCTCTTAAGCCGTTCGTCGATTTTCAGTGCGCACCTGTCAGATCTGACAGGTGCGCTAACCCATCAATACAGGTTCAATCACTCCATCACCCGACCGGAGTGCATTGCCGTGTTTGTCAACGACCCCAAGCCTGAATCCACCTCGACTCGCACTGAGTTTGTCCGCACCGGTCGTCATCAAAAAGCGCCTGAATGCTCTTCAAGAGGACTTGCCTGATGCCTTCTCACAAGCGTTTCCGCTTCCCTCCCCTGACGGAAGGCAACAACCCACTGACGGTGCTGCGTCCCCTGCTGATTCCGGGGATGGTCGAGCCGGTGCAAGATGGCGATGGCGGGATCAGCATCAAGGTCGCCACCGATGACCCCGACGGCGTGCTGTGCGTCATCAATCCTTATCTGCCTCCCATGAGCGAGGGTGACAAACTCGAGATTTATTGCAACGGCACGAGAGTGCGCGAACGATTCGTGGAGGCCGACGAAGTCAACCAGCGGGTGTTCTTTTATCTGCCGACGCCTGTCGAGTCGGGGTGGCTTGAAAACTGCCACTATGTGCTGACACGCAAAGGCGAGACCGAAGCCGATCCGCCCTCGGTGGCCTTGCGGATATGGGTCAAGCTATACAAGCCGGGTAACTTTGACAGGCATCCGAATGACGAGGACGGCCATTCAGAACTGAACATCGTGCATCTGCCACCCGAACTGGTCGAACAAGGCGTGATAGACGCCGAATGGGCCAAAAAAGGGGTACTGGCCACCATCCCTCATTATGTGTATTGCACACGCAACGACAAGGTGCGTTTACAGCTGGGCGAATACCTGATTTCTGCGCACCGCATCACGCCGGAGCAAGCCGAAGGCCAGCAGCCGATCGAAATCCTGATTGATCAGGACGCCATTCTCGGCGCCGGCGACGGTCTCAGACTGGTAGTCAAATACGACATCATTGACGAAGTCGGGAATTGGGCCGACCGCCACTCTCAACGCACCTACATCGACGTGGACGCGGGCGGCTGGCGACTGGAGGCACCGATCATCAGGGAAGCCCTCAACGGCGTGATTACTATCAGGGATTTGAACAAGCAGCCGGTGACGATTCAGATCCATGTCAGCAGCCAGTACTTCGGCGTGGGCGACAGCGTGAAAATGACCTTTATCGGCACGCCGCCGGATAACGCGGAACCGCTCATCTGCAGCGAAACCCGCGACATCGATAACGTCCCTTCAGTGCTGGAAATCGAAGTGCCCTATGAGTTGATCAGGGCCATCGCCCAAGGGCGTGCCGATGCGTCTTATATTCTCTACAAAAAGGACGGGGGCGACCCGATCTCTTCCCGGCGCGCTCTTGCCAGGGTAGAAGGCGACGTCAACATGCTCCCCGAGCCGAGCATCCGCGAACTGCTCGGCGATACCCTCGAACCGGACCAGCCTTACGCCACGGTCGACGTACGCTACGCGATGAAAAATGGCGACCTGATCTGCCTGAGATGGACCGGCATCAAGTCCAACGGCGACGCCTATCTGCATGAGGTTTCCCATATAGTCAGCGACAACGAAGCCAAGGAAGGCCTGGTCACGTTCGACATCAACGCCGAGCACATCAGTGTGCTTGATAACGGCACGCTCGACCTTTCTTACGTGGTCGCGAACGATGCACCTGGCCTCCTCGACATCAGAGAGTCCGAGCGGTTGCTGGCCAAGGTCGGGAAGGTCCGCGCGACACTGCCGGCCCCCGAAGTGGAAGAGGCCGATCCGCCGGGGGATGTGCTGGATCCGTCCAAGGTGTTCGAGAGAGTGCATGTGTGGATCAGCGAGGCGAAGACCCTGAAGGGGGATGTTCTTACCTTTTACTGGCGCAGTCCCAACCCATTCGCCAGCACCAGTGACTGGCTGCCCATTACCACCGTGACCGAAGGTCAACCTGTGCGTTTTCCGGTGGACGTAAAATTCGTGACGGCCAACATCGGAAATAGCGTTAGGGTGCTCTATACATTGTGGCGGACCGCCACGCAGCGGAATGAATACTCTGCAGCATTAGATTTACGGGTGGCTGGGTGGATATCGCCCGCCATCAGCAACATCACCGACTCCAAAGGCACAATCGCGCCCGGCGGGATTACCTTTGATACC
>NZ_AKJR01000176.1:0-9267 GCF_000282235.1 Pseudomonas sp. GM24
GGCGTCAGCGCATTCACAACCTCATGACCTGACAGCCACAGCAATTCAGCACATCCGCTCAATCCCCCTCCCCGCAATCCCTCGATCATTCAGGCCATCTTCATTGCCGCTGGCCACCGACCATGATCGACCGCGCCTCTTCACGCCTCACCCTCCTCGCGCTGCTCTGCGGTCTGAACTCAACCGCCCACGCCAGCGGTTTTTTCGACGATGCCAAAAGCGAAGTGCTCACCCGTAACTTCTACCTGAGCAACGACTATCGCTCGCCCTCACCCTCCGGCAAAAACTATAAACAAGAATGGGCTCAAGGTTTTATCGGCACTTTCTCATCCGGTTTCACACCTGGAACGATCGGTTTCGGCATCGATGCCCACGCCTTCGCCGGGCTGAAACTGGACGGTGGCAAAGGGCATTCCGGGACCGGTCTGCTGCCGGTCGACAGCGAAGGTCGCAGCGAAAATGACTATTCCAGCGCGGGCGGCGCACTCAAGCTGAAAACCTCGCGCACCACCCTCGCCTTCGGTGAAATGACCGTCGAAACCCCGGTGTTCGACACTTCCGACAAACGCTTGCAACCGGAGTACGCCACCGGTTTTCTGCTCAACAGCGCCGAGTTCGATCACCTCAATCTGGTGGCCGGGCATTTCACCGCGTTCAAGAATCAGGACAGTTCATCCGGCAAAGGCGATTTCTACGGCTATGGCGCCAATACCGAGGCTGGCGGGATCAGTTTTCTCGGTGCTGATCTGTTCAGCGATAGCCCCGTCGGCGGCGCGCTGTACGCCTCAGACCTCAGCGACACCTGGCGTCAGTACTACGGCAACCTGCACTTCAAACAGTCCGGCGTGCTGCTCGACGCCAACCTCTACCACACCCGCGACACCGGCCGAGCGCTGGCCGGCGCCATCGACAACACCGCGTTCAGCCTCTCCGGCAAATACACCTTCGGCCCCCACGCGGTGATGCTCGGCTGGCAACGGATCAATGGCGACACGCCGTTCGACTTCGTCGGTGGCGACTCGATCTATCTCGCCAACTCGATCAAATACGCCGATTTCAACGGCGCCAACGAACGCTCCTGGCAGGCGCGTTACGACCTCGACCTCGGCGCCTTCGGCATCCCCGGCCTGAGCTTCATGACCCGCTACGTCAGCGGCAGCCACATCGATGGCACCCATGCGCCAAAGGGCGGCGCCTACAACCCGTTCGATGCTGACAGCGGAAACTACCAGCCACAGCAAGGCGCTGGCGGCAAGCATTGGGAGCGCGATATCGATTTGAAATACGTCGTGCAATCGGGCGCGGCGAAGGACCTGTCGGTGCAGGTCTCGCATGTCTCGCACCGGGCCAACGAGGCGCAGGCAGGTGATGATATCGACCGGATCTATGTCGTAATCCAGTACCCGCTGGGCTTCTGACTCAACACGTCAACCTTCATGGAATGATTCAATTGTGTGAGTGTCGGTCACACACTGGGTTTACAGGGACAAACCATGTTTGCACCCAGCCGGTTGCCCGATCCTATGCCTTTTAAACTCCGCTGTTTAAAAGACACCTGCAGACACGTCTTTGAGGCTACACATCCTGCGCCATTGCCTTGCTACGCTACGCCAGAATCCGCCGGCTTGTGTGCTTTGGGGATCGCGCAGTTGATCATGCTCGGTGAGCTGGCAGTGAATCGGGTGATGGATAATCTGGATGTGCCGCAGTAGCGGGCCTCTATGATCGTTCCCACGCTCCCGCGTGGGAATGCCTCAACGGACGCTCCGCGTTCGGCTTTGGGATGGACGCGGAGCGTCCCGGGCTGCATTCCTTTGCTGCGCGTGGGAACGATCAATCTCTAAGGTTTTTTCAGTTCGACTCGACCTCTCCCAACATTACCATCCGTCGGATTCCAGCCCGCACCTGTCAGATCTGACAGGTGCGCAACCCCAGCAATGCGCTTTCAATCACTCCGTTACCTCACCGAACGGAGCTCGCCACCATGTCCAACCCAACACCGGATGCCCTGAAGCCCCTCTACTTCCCCGCCCTGAACCCGCTCGCCCCAGCGGAAGACTACGATGGCGGCATCCCCATTCGTGCGGTGGAAAACGGCTTGCAAGGCACTGTGCCTGCCTGGCTCTCCATGGAGATCGGCGACCGGGTCGATGTTTTTTGGAACAACGCTACGCAGGAGGTGTGGAGCAAGACCATTCAACATGCTTCCGAACTCAATCGCGATGTGATCTTCACCCTGACCAAGGATTCTGTGCTCGACGGTGACGCCACCAACGTTTACTACAAGATTTCCGGCAAGAACCATCCCGGCGAAGAATCCAGACCCCGCTTGAAGCTGCTGGTCAAACTGACCCGCCCCGGCGGATACGACGACATCCCCGGTGATGACGGCCACTCCGACCTGAATTTTTCCCTCGACCGCTACGAAGTCGACCAGAAATTTTCGGAAACCGACGTGGTGACGATGCGCATCGTTCTCTACCGCCACCTGACCCGCTACGACCGCATCCACGCCCGCTGGGGCAGCCAGCAAGTGATGCATCTGGTCACCCCGGAACAAGCGGCGGATCCGGTGAAAAACCCCATCTACATCACTTTCGATTACGACCTGATCAAGGCCGCCGGCGATGGCTCCGCGGTGGCGGTGGCGTTTCAGGTGGTCGACCGCTGCGGCAACTACCCGGACGAGCGCGCGCCATGGTCAGCCTTGCAGTCGGTGCTGGTGGACATGAACGGTGATCGACTGGACTCGCCACTGGTGCTGGTCAAAGGCCAGCCGACCGATCGCGTGGACCTTGAAACACTGGGTGACGACGACGTCATCGTTCGTGTGTACACGACGGCTAAAGACTTTGCCGTGAACGATGAAGTCGTCCTGACCTGGAGCGGCACCCCCGCGCAAGGCCCGCAAATCATCGTCGGCCCGTTATCGAAAACCGTGGAGTTCGTGCCCTTTCAGCTCGACTTTATCATCCCCAACGAAGCCGTGCGCGCCATCGCCAAGGGCAGTGCGTCGGTGGGTTTTGTCCGGCGCCGCGAGAATGAGTCCGACCGCCCCTCGAAAAACACCGGCGTCAGCGTCGTGGGCGATATCAGCCGACTGGCCGCGCCTAGCGTCGTCGAGGCACCGGACGGGACGTTGCCAGTCGACACGACGTGGGCGACGGTGAGTGCGCCGTGGTACGTCGGTCGCAACGGCAGTGATCTGCTGAACGTGATCTGGGAAGCGCAGGCGCCTGGCGGCGATACCGTTTACTACGAGGATCCGCGCCAGGTCGGCAACGTAGCGGAAGGCGAGCCCGTTCTGCGTAACGTAAGCAAAACCGAAATTCAGCGTTTCGATGGCTTGAGCGTCAAGGTTTACTACGTCGTCACCAACAGAGACAACCTGCTGCTCAGCGTGCGCGAATCGCTGCCGTTCATGATGCAGGTAGGCGTGCCAATGCCGACCTTTGATCGCCCGGAAGTCGAAGGAGCAGACGCCAATGACGTGCTGGATCCGGACAAGGTGCCGCCGACCGGCGCAACACTGGTCATGCCCTTCCTCGGCACCCAGGACAAAGACCGTGTGACCTACTACTGGCGCGGCTCGGCCAGCGGCGGCAGCACCAGCGATTATCTGGACATGATCCCGGCCACAGTAGGCAAACCGGTGAAGTTCACGGTGGGCAAGGCATACGTGACTGCCAATCGTAACGGCACGGTGACGGCGGATTACAAGATTGAGCGAGGGGGAGAAACGCTGGGGCATTCGCGGGAGTTGAAACTGCGGATCGGGGTGGCACTCGATCTTAAAGATCCCGAGATCAAAGAGGCCCCCAATAACATTCTGCAACCCATCGCCGCTAAAGACACGTTGACTGCTGTTGTCCGGGCTTATCCGGACATGATCGGTACGAATGTGAGCGTGACGTGGACAGGTACGCCGGGAGAGGGCAGCAAAACGGAAGGTCCGATAGAGGTGACCGCACAGCAGGATTTAGAGGTGCCGCTGCCCAATTCGCTGGTTGCGTTCAACCTCGGCAACGATGACGTGATGGTCATTTACACCGTTACTCGTAATGGAACGCCGCAGGGCTCGAAAGAAATGACCTTGAAGGTAGCGCCAATTGTTGATGGTGATCCCGAGTTGGGTATCCCATTTATCACCGAAGCCGCGAACAATGGCGCTGGCCCTGAGTTAAATATTAACGCGCTGACCGCCGACGCAACCATGCGACTCAACAACTGGCCGTTGATTTTTCCGGATCAGTATGTATGGTCGCGATTGAAGGGCACCAATAAAGATAACACCACGTATTCCAAAATTTTTTGGCAACCGCCAGCTTCAAAAACAGATGAAGAGTGGATCAAGCAAGGCTTTAACGCACATGCTATTCCAATTAGTGATCTGAGAAACCTGAAAAATGATAGTGAACTAGCATTAGAAATTAAGACAGCATTTGGGGGAAGTTCCGATGAAAAATACGCGACGACTTTTAAGGAGCGTGTTTATAACGTCAAGCTCCCACCACCTCTCGTCTGGGATGATCGTCCGGTGACACTGACAGTCCACACCGCTTCATTTGAAGGGGTCAGACCAGACTGGGATATCATGGCAGATTTTTATTCATATCCCTTATACCGGATCGCCGCAGGAGGAGGAGTTCCTCCTTACACATACAAATCAGCAAATGAAAGCGTCGCCACAGTTTCGCCTGGCGCTATCAAGGCTACAGGCAAAGGAAAAACCATCATTACGCTGCAAGACAGTGCAGGCCAGACTAAAACGCTTGAGGTTACAGTAGTAAATGAGCACTACACTCTGTTGTATTCTCCTAACCCTGGCACTCAAGAGGAATTTGTTGTGTGGGCGGGAAAAGTCGGGGGGAGCCTGATCCCTCCCAAGTTTTTAGGACATACTCTCGGAACTTTGTATCGCCAAAAAAATGCCAAATGGCATCACGTATCCAACCTACGCATTTCTACTACCGAAGAGATAATGAATCCGTATTTTTTTATCCAGTTCAGTCCTTTTCCAAACATCGCACCGTTTCTAACGGTCAAAAAATAACTGAGGACCACACGGAGCCAAACTATGTTTTCTGTATCTTTATAGAAACTGCGCAGCCTATGGTAAATCTCACACTAACAGTGTGACCTACCATAGGTTGCGATCTTTCTTTGTCGGAGAATTCAGCGGGGCCAGACTACGTTTCCTGCATTTTCTGATCAATATATCGCAGCCGTCGGTAACTCACTGTCGAACAGTGTATGAGCGTCTACACGTCGCAATCTTTGGCGTTGTAGAAAGTCAGCGGATTGGCAACTCCCATAGCTTCGCACCTACAAGAGTTCTCGGAAAACTCCCGGAGACTGCAGCGGTTGACTGCCCTGCCCTCACTGCCTATCCTCGCGCCTGTCACGACTCATTCGTGATCGGGTTTGACGGCCCGAAGTATTCCTAGGTCCTTGCATAGCTTCTATGGCAGCTGTGCGTGGGGCGCTTTCGAGTGCGCCGGGTTCCTAGGACCGGTCCGTCAACCCGCGTACAGTTGCCACCCAAATCGTTTGACGGCGATCACGTGGCGACTTCATTTCCTGGGAGTTACACATGACCGATCCAACCACAAAACCCACCCTCTTCGCCCCCTGCGACCACGTCGCCCACCACCTCTTCACCGTCCAACCCGATATACCCCTCCTCGACGCCCTCGAACACGCTTCCGTTTACCTCAATTGCGCCGAAGCCCTCGCCCACCAAGCCCCCACTGCCACCCGCCCGGAACACAGCGGATCACTCCAATGGGCCAGCCAGCAAATGCTTGGCACCGCCCGCGCGTTGGTCCTTGCATCCGTCGCCGGTCTACACGCCGCGCAGGCCGGAGGTGAGGCATGAGTTCGCACATTTCGATGACTCACAACGAACACAGCATTCCAGTCTTGCTGGTCTCCAGCGAAGCGCCGCTGGATGTCTTGCACAGCAGCGCAGCCAGCCGTTTTTTGGCAGTGACGCAGATGATGGAAAGTCTGGCCAGCCTGGATATCTCGTCCGCCAAAGGTGCCGATGTGCAGCAACTGGCCCATGCGGCGGCGATGTTGCTGCGTGATGGCTGTGACGTGATGGATGTGTTGGGCCGGCAGATTCGTTTGCGCGTCTGATAACGGCAAGATCAAATGATCGCAGCCTTCGGCAGCTCCTACTGAGATCGGTGCAGGAGCTGCCGAAGGCTGCGATCATGTGCTTTTTCAGCGAGGTCGAGTCAAACCTCTGAAACACTTTTCAAATAACAATATTTCTCGTTTGATACTAAATCCCGGCCCCACCCTTCGTCTCTGAACAAACGGAATTTTTCCCTCAAAGACAAGGAGTCGGCTGCGATGTTCGCGCCCATTACCCGTTCCATGACCCTCACCCTCGGCCTGTGCAGCGCTGCATTCAGCGCCGATCTGCTGGCTGAAACCGAAGCCGGAAAAACGCCGCAGCCCGCTGACACAGCGCTTGAGCTGGCCGCGACCAACGTCAGTGCGCAAGGTCTGGGCACCACCACCGAGAACACCGAGTCCTATACCACCGGCGCCATGAGCACGGCGACGCGCCTGAACCTGTCGATCAAGGAAACCCCGCAATCGGTCTCGGTGATCACCCGTCAGCAGATGGATGATTTCAAACTCGGTACATTGTCCGAGGCCATGCGCCAGACCACGGGCATTGTGGTGCAGCATCTGGATTCGGATCGGGTCAGTTATTCGTCGCGCGGTTATGCGATCAATAATTTCCAGATCGACGGGATGCTCAACACCTTTGATCGCATGAAGTCCGATTCCGACACCATCATCTACGACCGTATCGAGGTGGTGCGCGGTGCCACGGGCCTGACCACGGGGGCCGGTGATCCATCGGCGACCATCAACATGGTGCGCAAGCGTCCGACCGCGCAGTGGCAGGCGCTGGCCGGAGTCAGTGGCGGCAGCTATGACAATTATTACAGCTACGTCGATGTCGGCGGGCCGCTGGCGTTCGACGGACGCTTGCGCGGGCGCACGGTGCTGGCCTATCGCGACAACCAGTCGATCAAAGACAAATACGCGCTACAGCGGGAGGTCGGTTATGGCGTGCTCGAAGCCGACCTGACCGACTCTACCGTGCTGGCGGTCGGTTACGACTATCAGAACAAACATGGGCAAGGCTCGTCCTGGGGCACCGTGCCTTACTGGAATGCCGATGGCAGCAAGGCCGGTCTCGGCCGTTCGACCAACATGGCGACGTCGTGGAGTTCCTGGCCGCTGCAGGACAAAACCGCGTTTGCCACCCTCGATCAGCAACTGGCCGGCGGCTGGCGCCTGAAAGCTGCGTACACCCACCGCGACAGCGCGAGCGACGGCAAGGTGTATTACGGCGGTGGCGGTTTCCCCGAGGCCGACCGCAGCGGCATGCTCGCTTACACCTCGCACATGATCGGCACGCAGAAAATGCAGGCGTATGACTTCAATGTCTCCGGCCCCTACTCGCTGCTGGGCCGTGAGCACGAAATGATGTTCGGCTATGGCGAGGCCGAACGCCGCTCGAACTCGCCGTACACCATTGCCGGCGCACAACCCAGCGATTACGGAAAAATCCGCGACTGGAAGTACATGGGCGATATCGCCAAATTCAGCGACACCGTCACCGACCTCACCGGCTCCAAGGACAATACCCGACAGAAAGCCGGCTACATCGCCACACGCCTGAGCCTGGCTGATGATCTGCACGCCGTGCTCGGCAGCCGATACGGCAGCTGGGAAGCGTCCAGCACCAGCAACCGTTACGACGCCAGCCGGCAACTGACCAAGGTCGATTACACCAGCCAGAAACAGAACGACGTCTGGACGCCTTACGCCGGCCTGCTGTACGACTTGACCCCGGAGTACACGGCATACGTGAGTTACACCGACATCTTCAAACCCCAGGGCAACCGCGACAAGAACCGCAAATACATCGACCCCGTTGTCGGCAAAAACTATGAAGTGGGCGTCAAGGGCAGTTTGCTCGAGGAACGCCTGAACCTGTCCACGGCGCTGTTCTGGAGCAAGCAGGACAACGTCGCCGAACTCGACAACTCGGCCCCGGCAGATCCGGTGACCCGTGAGCAGTTCTACAAATCCGGCGGCAAGGGCAACAAGGTCAACGGCTTTGAGGCTGAAGTATCCGGCGAAATCCTGCAGGGCTGGAACATGACCGCCGGTTACACCTATACCCACTCGGTCGACGGCGACAGCGAGCGCACCAACACCAGTGAGCCGATGAATCTGTTGCGCGTCTCCACCGCGTACCGTTTACCGGGCGAATGGCAGGCGCTGACCGTAGGCGGTGCGGTGAACTGGCAGAGCGATGTGTATGGCACGTCGAGCCGACCGGTCGGCGGCGACACTCAGGAGGCACGCATCAACCAGAGCGCCTACACCGTGGTCAACCTGATGTCGCGCTATGCGTTTGATCGACACCTGTCGGCGTCGCTGAACGTCAACAACCTGTTCGACAAGAAGTATTACGACAACGTCGGCTTCTATAACGGTGTGTACTGGGGTGACCCGCGCACCGTCACCCTGAGTCTCGACTGGAAGCTCTGACCCCCGCCTATCGGGCGCAGCGCACCTACGCTTGATGTGCGCCGCGTCTGTCTGATACCGCCCCGCAACATGCTGCAAAACCTACACTGAACAGGCGTTAACCCGGTGTTAATTCACGCCACCCAGACTCTCTTCCGAGATCTGCTTCATGGACGAACGGCTCCCACTTGTTCAGTAGGAGGCACCATGAAAATCATCACCGTAATCCTTGCCGGGCTGTTTGCCCTGGGTTCTGCCAGCGTCTTTGCCGAGGGCGGCGCTGAGCGTATGCGTTATTACTACGACAACTTCCCGGTTCACCACGCCCAGAGCGCGCAGCAGAGCGACGCCAACGCGAAAGAAATTCGCGTTCCCGCCGACCAGACTGCGCAAGTGACCGAGTCCTATCGCGACTGAGATTGACCGAGCAACCGATGGACCTTCCGTGGCTCCGCTCTGGCCCGGGAGAAGACAGTTTGGCGCCCTGATTGGGGCGCCTTTTTTTATGGGCATTGAGTGGGGTGTTCGACCTTATGCTGTCGCGAGTTCGCAGATTGGGTTGGGTCAGCAAGATCCACCCCCTCACCCCAGCCCTCTCCCCAAAGGGGCGAGGGGGAAAGGGAGCCGATTTTCATGCTTTTCAAAACCGACGTTCGGCTCGATGTTTCAGGTCGGCGTACCTTGCCCAAACACCTCGGT